>NZ_CVTO01000158.1:36781-64237 GCF_900004715.1 Pseudomonas sp. 24 E 13 | reverse complement strand
CCGAATCGCCCGACACAGAAAGCCTGTGCGCCAGCGCATGACTCCAGCCAAACCCCAACCCGCAATCCACGTCCACCGCACTGGTGCGGTACAAGCGCGTCCACTCGAACGACAAGATGCCATCCAGCGCGCCGTCGGTCAGGGTCAGCAGTTCCTCGCCGGTGACCATCGATACGGGGCAACCGTGAGTAACGGTCTTGTCCGCAGAAGCCGCCGCATCGCCCTTCGGGTTGGACGCCACGGCAGGCACATCATCCACCGGCTCCTGGCGCACCAACGCCGTACGCTGCGTTTTGTTGCGAACCATCGGCACGGGGTTCGAAACCAGATGCTCGCCAGCCTTCAACGGCGCCACCGGCACTGCCTTGATCGGCGTCGCCGCGCTGCTCAGCAGCACCGGCTTGAGCGCTTCGCTATGCCCGACCAGGCGAACTTTCCCGAACTGCTCGGCTATCTGCTCCAGCCACCTGCGCACCCGGCGCGACTTGATGCCAGCCAGCACTTTCGTGCTCATGCGCAGCACAATACCCATGCCGCCCGTCGCCAGGCCTAATAACAGGTTGATGACGACCTCGGCGCCAATCTCGCCCAGCATTTCGTTCATATAGGGCGGTGGCAGCATGCGCATCCAACTGACCAGCGCCGCCAGGTAAATGAACAGCAACGGCTCGTCGCTCAGCACCAGCAGACCCTTGGCGAGCGTCTCGGCACTTAACGTCAGTAATTTTTCAAACTCGTCTTGGGAAAAGTAATGCAGCAGCTTTTCAGCATTGGCCAGGGGGGCTGACAGCCATTGAAATAACTGCTCTACGTCGTCCCAGATTGAGTAAAGGGAGTCGCTGAAACCTCGGGCATAGGCGCCGTACAGCGAAAGGTAGCGCTTGAGGAAGTTTGCCTCGGAGTACCCCTTCCACAGGGGTTCGAAAGTGGTCCCCCACTCACTGCGCAACCAGCCTTCCAGTGACGCAATGACCGACTGATAAGAAGCGTACAGCGCCTTGAAATGCTCTGAAGAAACGTCGGGGTAGAAACTGACTCGGTACTTCAGGTTGCGATCACACTCGGTGATTTCCAGAATGCCACTGGGACCGATGATTTTATGGAGTGGGTCCCCCAGGGGACCGCCGTCTGGATCGATGCGCTGCACCACGACCGGCGTGTTGCCGATCGGCACGAATCGCGAACTCTGGAACATATGCACCAGGGTCAACGTGCCGTTGGCTGTACACGTGGCGACCGTGCTGCTGGGAAAGAGGGACCGATTGATCGGCGCTACGAGCGCTACTTCTTCTCCCACCTTGAACACTTGCTCGACATTCAGTGCCGAAAAGCTGAAAAAGCTTTGAGCCCAGGTGTCGTATGGGTGCAGGCACCCACGGAAATCGCTGAGGATGGATTCGACGTCCCGCGTCTTTGCGTCCATCGCGGCCAACACCAGGAAGCCAATGGCTTGGCTGGTTGCGTCGATCATGGGTGAGCCCTGTCGATCAGGGCTTTAACCGGAAAAACCATCTGCAATCCCTCGCACTGTTTAATCAGGCGAAGGACTTTGCAGCGGTTTTCAGAGGCGGGGAGTAGAGCTTATCCGACGGTTATGTGGGAAGTTTCAGCCAGAGTCGCAGTGAGTTCGGCATACCCACGAACCCCGGTTAGACTTGCCTGTCGATATCCCCATCGCCCGACCCGCCGTTCACCAAGGAAGCCATATGTATTCAAGCCGCCTGATCCTCTGCCTTGCAACTTTACTGGTGCTGGCCGGTTGCTCCACCTCACGCGGTCCGCAGCAACCCGAGCGCAGCGAGGCCGAGGTGAAGACGCAGATCGTGCGCCTGCTGCCGGCCAAGGTCGCGGACCGCGAAGGTTGGGCCCAGGATATCTACACCGCGTTCGACACCCAGAAGATCTACCCCAGCACCGAAAATATCTGCGCCGTACTGGCGGTGACCGAGCAGGAGTCCACCTATCAGGTCGACCCACCGGTGCCGGGCATGGGCAAGATCGCCCAGGACGAAATCCTGCGGCGTGCCGGGAAGGTTCATGTGCCGGCGTTTGTCGTGCGCAGCGCCTTGCAATTGCGCTCGCCCACCGGCAAAACCTACGCCGAGCGTTTGAATGCTGCGCGCACCGAGAAGGATCTGAGCGGGATCTTCGACGATTTCATCGGCGTCGTGCCGTTGGGCAACACGCTGTTTGGCGGCTTCAACCCGGTACACACCGCCGGCCCGATGCAGGTCAGCATCGACTTTGCGCAGAAACAGGCGCGGGGTTATCCCTACACGGTAGACGGTACGATTCGCCGCGAAGTGTTCACTCGCCGTGGCGGCATGTACTTTGGTATCGCCCATCTGCTGGGCTACCCGGTCAGCTATGACCAGCCGCTGTACCGCTTTGCCGATTTCAATGCAGGTTGGTACGCCAGCCGCAATGCTGCGTTCCAGGCCGCCGTCAGCCGTGCCTCTGGCGCCGAATTGGCGCTGGATGGGGATTTGATTCGCTACGGTTCGTTGCTGCCCGGCACCACTGAGTTGGCGGTGCGTTCGTTGGGGGCGAAACTGGATATGCGCAACCCCAGCATTCGCAGTCAACTGGAGCAAGGCGAAGCGTTGGACTTCGAGGACACCACCCTCTACAAGCGCGTGTTCGCCCTGGCTGACAAGGCTGCCGGCAAACCATTGCCACGGGCAATCCTGCCGGGCATCGTGCTCAAGAGCCCGAAGATTACCCGCAACCTGACCACGGCGTGGTTTGCCAAACGTGTGGATGAGCGCTATCAGCGTTGTATGAAGCGCTGATTTCTTGCGGCGTTTGATCGTTCCCACGCTCTGCGTGGGAATGCCGCCCCGGACGCTCCGCGTCCCGCTTTCGGCGCAGGATCCGGCACCTGCGCAAGGGTGACGCGGAGCGTCACGGGATGCATTCCCACGCGCAGCGAGGGAACGATCAAACGATCAATAAAGAAAAGGCCCGGTTTTCGTGGAACCGGGCCTTTTCCGTGTTGCTCTTGGATAATCAGCCGCGTTCAAGGGCGAGGGCTACGCCTTGGCCACCACCGATGCACAGTGTCGCCAAGCCTTTTTTGGCGTCGCGCTTGATCATTTCGTGCAGCAGGGTCACCAGCACGCGGCAGCCTGAAGCACCAATCGGGTGGCCGATGGCGATGGCGCCGCCGTTGACGTTGACCTTTTCGGCGTCCCATTCCAGCTCTTTGCCCACCGCCAGGGATTGCGCGGCGAAGGCTTCGTTGGCTTCGATCAAATCCAGGTCGCCCAACTGCCAGCCGGCCTTGTCCAGGCAGCGGCGGGTGGCCGAGACCGGGCCGATGCCCATGATTGCCGGGTCAACCCCGGCGTTGGCATAGCTGGCGATTCGTGCCAGCACGGGCAGGCCGAGAGCCTTGGCTTTAGCGGCGCTCATCAACAGCACCGCTGCGGCGCCGTCGTTAAGGCTGGAGGCGTTGCCGGCGGTGACGCTGCCGTCCTTTTTAAAGGCGGGTTTGAGCTTGGCCAGGGACTCGGCGGTGGTACCGGCACGCGGCTGTTCGTCCACGTCGAAGACCAGAGGGTCGCCCTTGCGCTGGGGAATCAGGATCGGTGTGATCTCATCGGCAAACCGTCCGGCCTCGAGGGCGGCGATTGCTTTTTGCTGGGAGGCAGCGGCAAAGGCGTCCTGCGCCTCACGGCTGATGCCGTACTTGTCCACCAGGTTTTCGGCGGTAATGCCCATGTGGTAGTCATTGAACGCATCCCACAGGCCGTCGGTGATCATGCTGTCGATCATCTTGGCGTGGCCCATGCGCAAACCGGTGCGCGCGGCGGGCAATACGTACGGCGCCAGGCTCATGTTTTCCATGCCGCCTGCGATGATCACGTCCGCGTCGCCGCAACGGATCGCCTGCGCCCCCAGGTGCAGGGCCTTGAGGCCGGAGCCGCACACCTTGTTCAGGGTCAGGCTCGGCACGGCGTGGGGCAGGCCGGCGAGAATCGAGGCCTGGCGCGCCGGGTTCTGGCCGCTGCCTGCGGTGAGTACCTGGCCGAGAATCACTTCATCGACTTCGGCCGGGTTGAGGCCGGTCTGCTCCAGCAGGCGACGAATCACCGCAGCGCCCAGTTCAGGGGCCGGGACAGTGGCCAGCGAACCCTGGAAGCTGCCCACGGCGGTGCGGGTGGCAGCAACAATCACGACGTCTTGCATGGAATCTGTCCTCACTGGAAATGCATTTCTGGAACGTGGTCCGGGACGATCAGTTTACCGGCGGTCTTGCTGACAATCTCTTCAACGCTGACGCCAGGTGCGCGTTCCTTGAGGACAAAAGCGCCATTTTCGATTTCCAGGTAGGCCAGGTCCGTCAGCACGCGCTTGATGCAGTGGGCGCCGGTCAGCGGCAGGCTGCATTGGCTGAGCAGTTTCGACTCACCGTCCTTGGACGCATGGGTCATGATCACGATGATATTTTCCGCACCGGCCACCAGGTCCATCGCGCCGCCCATGCCCTTGACCAGCTTGCCGGGAATCATCCACGAGGCGATGTTGCCCTGGACGTCGACTTCAAAGGCGCCGAGTACGGTGAGGTCGACGTGGCCGCCGCGAATCATCGCAAAGGACTCGGCGGAGGAGAAAATCGAGGCGCCGATGCGTGCGGTGACGGTTTGCTTGCCGGCGTTGATCATGTCGGCGTCAATGGTGTCTTCAGTCGGGAACGGCCCCATGCCGAGCAGGCCATTCTCCGATTGCAGCATCACTTCCATGCCGTCGGGAATGTAGTTGGCCACCAGGGTTGGAATGCCGATGCCGAGGTTGACGTAGAAACCGTCCTGCATTTCGCGGGCGACGCGTTGAGCCATTTGTTCGCGGGTAAGAGCCATGGTTGATTCCTCTTATTGTTCTGGACGTGGATTATTTGCGGACGGTGCGCTGTTCGATGCGCTTCTCGAAGGTGCCGCAGATGATCCGGTCGACGTAGATGCCAGGGGTGTGGATCTGCGCCGGGTCCAGTTCGCCCGGTTCGACGATTTCCTCGACTTCGACCACGGTGATCTTGCCGGCGGTGGCGGCCAGCGGGTTGAAGTTCTGGGCGGTGTGACGATAGATGACGTTGCCGAAGTGATCGGCTTTCCAGCCTTTGACGATAGCGAAGTCACCGGTGATGGACTCTTCCATCAGGTAGGGGCGGCCGTTGAATTCGCGGGTTTCCTTGCCTTCGGCGACAGGAGTGCCGACCCCGGTGGCGGTAAAGAAGGCCGGGATGCCGGCGCCGCCTGCACGCATTTTTTCCGCGAGGGTGCCCTGGGGGGTCAGCACCACTTCGATTTCGCCGCTGAGCAACTGCTTTTCGAACAGAGCGTTTTCGCCCACGTAGGAAGCGATCACCTTGCGGATCTGCTTTTCTTCCAGCAGCACGCCCAGGCCGAAACCGTCGACGCCGCAGTTGTTGGACACCACGGTCAGGTCACGGGTGCCTTTGCGCTTGATCTCATTGATGAGGTTTTCCGGAATGCCGCACAGGCCAAAACCCCCGGAGAGTACGGTCATGCCGTCTTCCAGGCCTGCCAGCGCTTCTTCGTAGGACGCCACGCGCTTATCGAAACCTGCCATATGCACCTCTTATTGTTTGTGGGCCAGCCAATGGACCGAGTGTTGCGCTGAAGGATTGATTTGTTAAGTTGTTTTTTAAGGTTGATTGATTTAGAAAACAGCATAGTCGATCACCCTGCGAAGTAGCCTCATGACCATTAAACAAATGCGTGCCTTCCTGGCCGTGGCCCAGAGCCTGAGTTTTGCCGCTGCGTGTGAGCGTCTGCACCTGTCCCAATCGGCGCTGAGCCTGACGATCAAAGGCCTGGAAGAAGGCCTGGGCGGGCGCCTGTTCAGCCGCAATACACGCAATGTCGCGCTGACGCCCGAAGGCGAATCCCTGCTGCCGCTGGCGCGCCGATTGATTGCCGACTGGGACAACGCCGAGGACGAACTGCGCCAACGCTTCACCCTGCAACGCGGGCGTGTAACGGTGGCGGCGATGCCGTCATTTGCCGGCAACCTGCTGCCACCGATCCTGAAGATATTCCGCGCGCGTTACCCTCAGGTGAACGTGACGGTGCATGACCTGATCAACGAGCAGGTGCTGGAGATGGTGCGCGACCGCCAGGTGGAACTGGGCGTGGCGTTCGAGCCGTCCGACGGTTCGTCACTGGCGTTCACGCCCTTGTACCTGGACCGGTTTATCGCCGTGGTACCGGGCGATTCGCCTTTGGCACAGGTGGCCGAGATCGACTGGAAAACGCTGCTGGAGCAACCCTTCATCACCCTCCAGCGTCCATCGACGGTGCGGGTCATGCTGGAAGAGCACTTGGGCGCCTTGCAGATGAAACTGCCTGTGGCGCTGGAAAGCCATCAATTGGCTACGGTGGGCAAGATGGTTGCCAGCGGCTTGGGGGTCAGTGCTGTGCCGGCATTGTGCGCACGGCAGATGGAGGAGGCGGGCGCCCGTTGCATCACCTTGACCGGCCCGGTGATCGAGCGGCCCATTGGCGTACTGACCAAGCCTGGGCATGAACTGTCGGCAGCGGCGCAGGTGCTGTTTGATATCTTCAAAGATGAAGCGGGGAAGGGGCGGTTTCCAACTTTTTGAGTACACCACATAATAAAAGTGGGGACTGGCACGCCAGCCCCCACATTAGAACAACTACTTAGTAGTAACGATCAATCACTTTAACTTGCGAGCTGTCTTTGAAAGACGCCCAGGCATTGTTAAGTGTGTCGAATACCTGCTCGATGAAGTTGTGATCGGCCGCCGCTTTCTTGCCGACATAACCCTGGCCGCGACGGTACATCTTCAGGCGCGCCGCCAGTTCACGGTGATTGCGGTCGAACTCGGCTTCCTCGGTGTGAGGCGCTACGCAGTCAAGTTGAACTTCGCCCGATTTGCCAATCCACAGGATATGGTCGTCGAGTGTGTCTTTCTGCGCGGCAAACATCTCAGCCAGTTCATCAATAGTAGGTTGGTTGTTCAGATTCATGTGTAAGCCCCTTGACCAGTTGGCGATCTATCAATTGATTCGTTAACACTTCAAAGTTGTCTCCGGCTCAGAAAACCGGGCGTCAGTGACGGTCTGCCGAATACGGGCAGGGTCGTGAACCGATGCATGTAGTTTTGCTGATGAACCGCTACGCAACGCTTTCATAACGAAGACAAGCAGCGCTTTAGCTCCTTGTACCGTTCCCTTTCGGGGCCAGTCAGCTTCATCAATCTGCCTTGTGGGCAGTGCACATCCGGAAAAACAGCTCGGCGGTCAGACGAGCCTGTTCAAAACGCGTGTTACCAACACTCCCGATCCGGGAGACGTCTCGATAATGCAAGGACAAAAAGCTTACGTCAACGATTATGTAGTGATTATTTTTAGGCACTACATAAATCGTTGTGGGGGCGGGGAGATGCAGGAGAAACGTGACTTGGGCGTCATTTTTCGTGCGCTGGGTCGCGTGATAGCGTTTGGTAAAGTGGATAAAGTTGCACGGCGCCTGTGGGTTTTTCGCGAGCACGCTCGCTCCTACAGGCGCTCGACCAGCAGAGGTAATAATTGCTCACACTGCGCTTCGATCTTTACCTGCAGGAGCTCATCCCCGCGGGTCTTGCCCAGGTTGATGGCAATCACCGGCTTGCCCTGTTCCACCATCGCCTTGCACAGGCGAAACGCCGAATAAGCCATCAGCGATGATCCCACCACCAGCAGCCCTTCGGCATCATGCACGGCAGCCATGGCTCTGGCTGCGGTAGCGGGCGCCACGTTTTCACCAAAGAACACCACGTCCGGTTTCAGCCGTTGCCCCTCGCAGTGGGGGCAGCATGGAACCTGGAAGTGCTCCTCGAAAACAGGGTCGAGCAAGGTATCGCCGTCAGGCGCCTGCACCGCATGGACATGCGCAAAGTGCGGGTTGTCGATTTCCATCCGCCGCTGGATCGCGTCGCGCTCGCTGCGCTGCCGGCAATCCAGGCACAGCACCCGGTGCAAGCTGCCATGCAACTCGATCACCTCGTGGCTGCCGGCCTGATCGTGCAGCGTGTCGACGTTTTGCGTGATCAGGCCACTGATGATCCCACGTTGCTGCAACGTCGCCAGGGCCTGATGCGCCCTGTTCGGTTGGGCAAGGCGCACCCGTGGCCAACCCAGCATTGCCCTGGCCCAATAACGGCGACGTGCCTGCGCGGTGGCGAGGAACTCCTGGTACATCATCGGCGCTTTGCCCCGGCGCACGCCTTCGCCGTCACGGTAGTCGGGGATACCCGACGAGGTGCTGATGCCCGCACCGGTCAGCACCAGGAAGCGCTTTTCGACCATCGCCCGGTGCAGCGTGTCGAGGTGGTCTGCTTGATGTTCCAGCGTGTCGAGCATGGGGTCTCCTATTCGCCGCGGATGTACTGCTCCAGCTGTTTGATCAAGGCGGCTTGTTCAGCAATGGCTTCCTTGACCAGGTCGCCGATGGACAGCAGGCCGAGCAGTTTGCCGTCTTCGACGACCGGAAGGTGGCGCAGGTGACTGTCGGTCATGATGTTCATGCACGCCTCGACCGTTTTATGGGTATCTACGGTAATGACCGGGGAGCTCATCACGTCGTCCACGCGGGTGGTCACCGACGACAGCCCCTTGAGGATGAGTTTGCGGGCGTAATCGCGCTCGCTGATGATCCCCACCACTGCGCCGTCCTTGACCACTGGCAAAGCCCCGACGTTTTTCTCGGACATGCGCACCAGCGCCTCGAACACGGTGTGGTCCCACTGGATGGTGTGGACCTCCTGGTTCTTCTGGTCCTTGGCTTTGAGCAATTCTGCGACGGTTTTCATGGCGGCCACTCCGGTGTTGTTGTTAGGTAGTCAGCTATCCCCTACAGAATCCTAGACGCACTACGTCGCAGCAAGGTCCAAAGCGGCGTCAAACCCGTCGAAAAGCGTCATTCGCCGGATTTTTTTGCGTTTTAACCGGCATTTGCCGGCCTTTTTGCCCGTTTGGGGCTGGTCGCCGTCTTGCGTGGCGCGCTCTTGCGTTTGTTTTTCCATGGCGCCGCGCCTTTGATTGCCGGGCTGGCAGCGGCGGTGATGGTCATGCGCATGCCAGTGCAACGAGCCACCTGCTTGCTCATCCACGCCGCTTGTTTGGCGACGAATTCTTCCAGGCTCATTTCGCCGCTTTGCACCATATCCAGCGCCTGTTCCCAGATGGCGGTGGTGCCGGGGTCGGCGATGGCACGGGGTACGGCATCGATCAGGCTGAACGCGGCCGGGGTGGCCGACAGTGCCTTGCCGTTTTTCACCAGGTAACCACGGTCCAGCAGGCCCTGGATGATGCCGGCGCGGGTGGCCTCGGTGCCAATGCCGGTGGTGTCCTTGAGTTTCTGCTTGAGCAGTGGGTCTTCCACCAGCTTGGCGACGTTTTTCATTGCCTTGATCAGGTCGCCTTCAGTGAAAGGCTTGGGCGGTTGGGTCCACAGGTCCTTGAGGTTGACCCTGGCCACCGCGCAGTCCTGGCCTTGCACCAGCATAGGCAAGGCTTGGGGAGCAGGAACGTCCCGACCTTTGGCGGGGGCAAGGGCTTCGGGCAATGCGCGTTTCCAGCCCGGTTCGATGATGACCTTGCCCACGGCACGCAACGCCTGGCCTGCACAGTCGAAGTCCGCCTGGGTTCGGTCGTATTCATGGTTGGGCAGAAATTGCGCCAGGTAGCGTGCGCGTATCAGCGTGTAGACCGCGCGGTGCTTGCCGGTGAGTTGCCCGACGTCCTTGCCGGCCCCGGTGGGGATGATGCCGTGGTGGGCGCTGACCTTGGCGTCGTTCCAGGCGCGTGAGCGGCGCTGGGGATCAATATGCTGCATCAACTCGGCCACCGCTGCATCCGCGCGGCCGAGTGCGGCGAGAATCTTTGGCGCTTCGCTGTGCTGGCTCAATGGCAAATAGCCGCAATCGCTGCGCGGGTAGGTGATGACCTTGTGGGTTTCGTAGAGCGATTGGGCGATATCCAGGGTTTCCTGGGCGCCGAGGCCGAGCTTTTTGGAGCAGATTTCCTGCAGGGTGCCGAGGTCGAAGGGCAGGGGGGCGGCCTCGCGCATGCGTTCGGTGCGCAGCTTTACCAGTCGCGCATCGGCCGCGTGGCTCATGGCGTCGGCGGCGTCCCGGGCCAGCTGCGGGTTGAGGCAACGGCCCTGGTCATCGCAGGCATCGTCGGTGGCGCGCCATTGCGCGGTGAAGGTCATGCTTTGGTGGCGCAGGTCCACGTCGATGGCCCAATACGCCACGGGGATGAAATCGGCGATGCTGCGGTCACGGTCGACCACCAGGCGCAGGGTAGGGGTTTGCACGCGGCCGACCGGCAATACGCCCTGATAGCCGGATTGACGTCCGAGCAACGTAAACAGGCGGCTCATGTTCATGCCGATCAGCCAGTCGGCACGGGAGCGGCCCAGGGCCGAGTGATACAGGTTGAAGGTTTGTGCGCCGGGCTTGAGCGCGGCCAGGGCCTTGCGGATGGAGGCATCATCGAGCGCCGACAACCACAACCGCTGGATCGGCCCGCGATAACGGCAATGTTCCACCAGCTCACGGGCAATCATTTCACCCTCGCGGTCGGCGTCGGTTGCGATCACCAGTTCCCTGGCTTCCCCCAGCAGGCGCTTGACCACCTTGAACTGGCTGGCGGTTCTGGGCTTGACCTGCATCTTCCATTTTTCCGGGACGATCGGCAGGTCGGCCAATACCCAGCGCTTGTATTTGGCGTCATAAGCGTCAGGCGGGGCGGTTTCCAGCAGGTGGCCGATGCACCAGGTGACCGTGACCCCATTGCCCAGCCAGCATCCATCGCCCCGGCGGCTGGCGCCGAGCACGGCCGCGATGTCCTTGGCCTGGGAGGGTTTTTCACAGAGGTACAGCTGCATGGTCATCACATCGTATTGGTTGATGCCTTGCAGGATGCTTAGTCAAAGCGAATTGAGCAACTGTTATCTGTATGGATGTACAGCAAATTATGTAGGCACCACAGATGAATGTGGGAGGGGGCTTGCCCCCGATAGCGGTGTATCAGTCTTGAAGACATCGACTGAACTACCGCCATCGGGGGCAAGCCCCCTCCCACAGGGGATGTGCAGTGCTTAAGGCAACTCAGTTATTGTCGATATCCACATGCCGGGTTTCCTTCAGGCAGAACAGCCCGACGATCAGGCTCACGCCGGTCACCACCACCGGGTACCACAAGCCATAGAAAATATCCCCGGTGTACACCACCAGCGCAAACGACACGGTGGGCAGGAACCCGCCGAACCAGCCGTTACCGATATGGTAGGGCAGCGACATCGAGGTGTAGCGGATGCGTGTCGGGAACAGTTCCACCATCAGCGCCGCCAAGGGGCCGTAGCACATGGCTGCGATCAGGATCAGTGCCACGATCAGCGCCACCACCATCACCTTGTTGACCTGGGCCATGTCCGCCGAACTCGGGTAGCCGGCCAGCGTCACTGCACCACGCAAGGCCGCTTCATCAAAGCCATCGATACTGACGTCGCCCACGTTGACTTGTACCGGCGCGCCGGCTGGGGCGGCGACGCTGCTGTAGGGCAGGCCCTGCTTGACCAGGAAGGTCTTGACCTTGTCGCACGGGCTGTCAAAGCGCGCCTTGCCCACCGGGTCGAACTGGAAGGTGCAGGTGGCCGGATCGGCCAGCACGGTAATCGGTGCCTGGCGGCTCGCCTGGTCCATCGCCGGGTTGGTGTAGTGCGCCAGGCCCTTGAAGATCGGGAAGTACAGGAAAGTCGCCAGCAGCAGGCCAAGCATCAGCACCGGCTTGCGCCCGACCTTGTCCGACAGCCAGCCAAACAGGATGAAGAACGGCGCGCCAATCACCACGCTGATGATCAGCAACATGTTGGCCAGGGCCGGGTCCATCTTCAGGAACTGGGTGAGGAAGAACAGCACATAAAACTGCGCCGCATAAAAGGTCACCGCCTGCCCGCCGTTGATGCTGAACAGTGCGATCAGTACGACCTTGAGGTTTTCCCACTTACCGAACGAGTCGCGGATCGGCGCCTTGCTGGCCTTGCCTTCCTCTTTCATTTTCAGGAACGCGGGCGATTCGTGCAGGCTCATGCGAATCCAGGTGGAGATGCCCAGCAACACGATGGAGAACAGGAACGGGATACGCCAGCCCCATACCTCGAACTGGTCGCCGGTGAAGTAACGGCAGGCCAGCACCACCAGCAACGACAGCAACAGGCCGAGGGTGGCGGTGGATTGAATCCAGCTGGTGTGCAAGCCACGTTTGCCGGCAGGCGCATGCTCGGCCACATACGTGGCGGCGCCACCGTATTCACCGCCCAGCGCCAGGCCTTGCAGCATGCGCAGCACGATCAGAATGATCGGTGCGGCGATGCCGATGCTGGCATAGGTCGGCAGCAGGCCCACGCAAAAGGTGGCCACGCCCATCAGAATGATGGTGACGAGGAAGGTGTACTTGCGCCCGATCATGTCGCCCAGGCGGCCGAATACCAGCGCGCCGAACGGCCGCACCACGAAGCCTGCGGCGAATGCCATCAGCGCAAAGATAAACGCCGTGGTGTCGTTGACCCCGGCAAAGAACTGCTTGCTGATCACCGCCGCGAGGGCGCCGTAGAGGAAGAAGTCATACCATTCGAAAACCGTCCCGAGGGACGAGGCAAAAATGACTTTCTTCGAGTCGTTGCCGGTGCTCGCATCCATCGCCGAGCCCAGGGGTTGAGCATGTTCTGACATCGGGTAACCCTCACAGTGATTATTTATTGTTGTTCCACTGTCGGCGCCGGGTGCGGCGCCGCTATTCAGATTGCGTGAACCAGTTCTCTCTGCGGGGCGAGGCTCCTTGTGTGCGGTGAGAGGATCAACTGCGCGGCCTTCTCGGCGATCATCAGCGTCGGTGAGCAGGTGTTGCCCGAGGTAATGCGCGGCATGATCGAGGCGTCGGCGATGCGCAGGCCCGGCACGCCATGCACGCGCAGCTGTGCGTCGACCACGGCGTCCTTGTCATCGCCCATGCGGCAGGTGCCCACCGGATGGAAGATGGTCGTGCCGATGCGCGCCGCGGCTTCGTGCAATTGTTCTTCGGTTTGCAGCGCGTCACCGGGCAGGTATTCCACCGGCTTGAACCGGCTCAGGGCCGGCGCGGCCACGATTCGCCGGGTCAGGCGAATGGCGTCGGCGGCCACGCGCAGGTCTTCGGGGTGGCTGAGGTAGTTGGGCTGGATCAGCGGTGCGTCCGCCGGGTTGGCAGAGCGGATATCGATGCGCCCGCGGCTGTGTGGGCGCAGGTCGCAGACCGAGGCGGTAAAGGCCGGAAACGCGTGCAGCGGTTCGCCAAAGCGCTCCAGGGACAACGGCTGCACATGGTATTGAAGGTTGGCCGAGGTCTGCTCCGGGCCGGAGCGGGCAAACGCGCCAAGCTGGCTGGGCGCCATCGACAGCGGCCCGCTGCGGTCATACAGGTAGCGCAGGCCCATGCCCATCTTGCCCCATACGGTGCCGGCGATCTGGTTCAGGGTGCGCGCGTTTTCCAGCTTGTAGATCAGGCGCAGTTGCAGGTGGTCCTGCAGGTTGCCACCCACGCCCGGCAGTTCATGCACCACGTCGATGCCCAACGGTTTGAGCACGTGGGCAGGGCCGATACCCGAGCGTTGCAGGATGCCTGGCGAGCCCACGGCACCGGCGCACAGCACGATTTCCCTGCAGGCTTTCCAGCTCAGTTGCTGGCCATGACGGCGCCCGATCACTTGGGAGGCGCGGCCGTTTTCCAGCACCACGCGGTCGACCTCCACCTCGGTCAATACCGTCAGATTGAGCCGTTGGCGGACCGGTTTGAGAAACGCCTTGGCCGCGTTCCAGCGCACCCCGGCCTTCTGGTTGACCTGGAAATAACCGCAACCTTCGTTATCGCCCTGATTGAAATCGCTGATATTGGCGATGCCGCTCTGCTGTGCTGCGTCGCGAAATGCATCGAGGATGGGCCAATGCAGGCGCTGCTGCTCGACGCGCCATTCGCCGCCCTCGCTGTGGAATGGCGAATCGCCGGCGAAATGGTTTTCGCTGTGCTTGAACAGCGGCAATACGTCATTCCAGGCCCAGCCCGGATTGCCTTGCGCCGCCCAGCCGTCATAGTCCCGGGCCTGGCCGCGCATATAGATCATGCCGTTGATGGACGAGCAACCGCCCAGTACCTTGCCGCGTGGGTAGCTCAGGGCGCGACCTTGCAGGCCGGCCTGGGCCTGGGTCTTGAAGCACCAGTCGGTGCGCGGGTTGCCGATGCAGAACAGGTAGCCGACCGGAATATGAATCCAGGCGTAGTTATCGCGACCACCGGCTTCCAGCAGCAGGACGCGATGGGCCGGGTTGGCGGACAGACGATTGGCCAGCAAGCAGCCGGCGGGGCCGGCACCGACGATCACGTAATCGTATTCAGCAGTTGCAGTGGGCATCTGGGGCCTCGCTTGTTTTTCTTATTGGCTCCATCCTAGTTGTTAGTTTTCGTCTTAAAAATGTTAGTTTTTGCCCAGCTGCTGTGCGTTTTTAAACAGCGCTGCCCACGCGTGCGCAAAGGAGGCGATATGTTCGACTGGAATGACCTGCGGTTTTTTCTCGAATTGCAGCGCAGCGGCCGCTTGCTCACCGCCGCGCAACGCTTGAAGACCACGCACGCCACGGTGGCGCGGCATATCGAGGCCATCGAAAAAAGCCTCGGTACGGCGCTGTTCGTGCAGCACGCCCAGGGTTACGAGCTGACGCCGTCCGGCGAAGCCCTGCTCAAACATGCCGAAGCCATGGAAAACGTGGCGCTGCTGGCCGAAGACGAACTGACCCATTGCGCGGCGCCCCTGGGCAAAATTCGCCTGGGGGTGGCGGAGGGCCTGGGGGTGATGTTCCTCGCCGGTCGCATGGGCGGGCTGTTTGAACGTTATCCCGGCCTGGAAGTGGAACTGGTCGCGGTGCCGCGCTTTGTCAGCATCCTCAACCGCGAGGCGGAAATCAGCATTCACCTGGAACGCCCCAGCGTCGATCAGTTGGTGACCCGCAAACTCACCGATTACCGCCTGGCGCTGTATGCCAGCCGCACTTACCTTGAGCGTCATCCGCCGATTGAAAAACGCGAAGACCTCGCGGCCCATGCGTGGATCGATTACGTCGACGATCTGCTGTTCAGCCAGGAACTGAAATTCCTCAGCAGCTTCTGTCGCAGTCCCAAGGTGGTCTTTCACAGCACCAGCGTGATTGCCCAGCACCAGGCCGCGCGATCCGGCCTGGGGATCGCGGTATTGCCCTGTTTCATGGCGGCGGGCGATGCGCAGTTGGTGCCGTTGTTGCCGGGGGAGAGCATCCAGCGCAGTTATTGGATCAGTTCGCGGCGGGAGTTGCACAAGTCGGTGCGGTTGCGGGTGTTGTGGGATTATGTGGTGGAGTTGTGCGCGCGGGAGCAGAGCCTGCTGTTGGGCGAAAGCTGACTGACGAAACAGAATCAAAACTGTGGGAGGGGGCTTGCCCCCGATAGCTTTGTATCAGTCAATGCAGCGGTGGCTGAACCACCGCTATCGGGGGCAAGCCCCCTCCCACATATGAACCCTGTTGTGTCAGGCAGCGCTTAGAACTTCACTGCCTGATTGTAGTGGTAGGTGGTGGTGCATTGTTCAGAGGAACCAGCGATATTCCCGCGCATGAATTTCCTGCTGGAACGCCAGGTGATCCTGGCGCTTGTTCTCGCAATACACATCGACAAATTCCGCGCCCAGCTTGTCGCGCACAACCTGCTGATGTTGCATGGCGCGCACGGCGTCGAGCATTTCCACGGGGAAATCAGTGCCGCTGCTGCGGTCTTCATTCAGTGGCGCGATAGGGTCCTGCCTGGCTTCGAGGCCATGCTCCAAACCGGCGAGGATCGCCGCCAACACCAGGTAGGGGTTGGCGTCGGCGCTGGCCAGGCGATGCTCGATACGCAGGTTGCGCGGGTCTGACTCGGGGATGCGCACGCACGCATCCCGGTCTTCGAAACCCCAGCTGGCGCGGGTGGCGGCGTTGACCGTACCGCCGAGGCGGCGCAAGGCGTTGTGGTTGGGGGCGAAGATCGGCATGCAATGGGGCAGCAACGCCAGGCAACCGGCCACGGCGTGGCGCAGCGGTTGCTGCTGGTGCGCCGCCAGCAGGTTGTTGCCCGCACCGTCATACAGGCTGACGTGCACATGCATGCCGCTGCCGGGAAACTGCAGGTAAGGTTTGGCCATGAAGCTGGCGCGGTAGCCGTGCTTGAGCGCCACGCCGCGCGTGCTGCGGCAGAACAGGGCGGCCCAGTCGGCGGCACGCAGGCCGTCGTCGCAATGGCCGAAATTGATTTCGAACTGGCCCGGGCCGATTTCGGCGGTGATCACCGTAATATCGATGCCCTGGGCCGTGGCGGTTTGCGCCATGTCGTCCAGCACGTCGCCAAAGCGCGACAGCCGTTCGATATGCAGGGTGGGCTGGTCGTCGGCATCGTCGCTCAGCGGGTCGCGGGGGAATTGCGGCAGGCCGTTGTCGAGCTTTTTGTCGAACAGGTAGAACTCCAGTTCAAACGCCACGACCGGGTGAATGCCTTTGAGGCGCAGGCGCTCCAGCACGTTGGCCAGGACTTCGCGAGGTTCGAATTCGATCGGCGCTTCGGTGCCGTCGGAGGTGATCAGCATCTGCCCCAGCGGCTGCGACTCCCAGCTCACCGGCTTCAGCGTACCCGGCACCAGGCGCCGATTGGCGTCCGGGTCGCCGTCATTGAAGCAGTAGTCGCCAATCTTGAACAACCCGCCCTGGGCCCCCAGCAATACGGCGTTCTGCGGCAGCTTCAAGGGGCTGCCGGCGGCGACTTTCTCGAGCATGTCCACCGGGTAGCGCTTGCCGTAGAAATGCCCCGCAATGTCCAAGGCGATCAGGTCGACGTAGCGCACATCGGGGTGGTTCTGGCGGAAGGTCCGAACTTCGGCCAGCAAGGTTGCAGAGGGGCTTTTCACGGGTGCAGCTCCTAGTTGTAAACCCACAGCACGCGGGCGGGCAGGTCGGTCAGGTTGGCGTAGCGGCAGTGGGCGAAGCTGGCGAGATGGAAGCTGTCGCCCGGGCCGAGGGTGACTGCATCGGCTTCACCTTCAACCCACAGGGTCAGCTCGCCCTCCAGCACAAAACCGGCCTGCTCGGCGCGGTCGCTCATGGTCTGTTCACCACTGTTGGCGCCGGGTGCCAACAGGCTGTCGAGCATCGAGAACGCGCCGTTCATGCTCGGCGAGACGAGGATGTCGGTGATGCCATTGGCGTAGTACACCGTGCGCCGCTCGTTGGGGCGGGTGACCCAATCCACCGCCCTGGGTTTGGGCCGGCTGTAGAAATAGGTCGTAGGGACGTCGAGGGCGTGGCTGATGGCGGTCAGGTCGGCGACGGTTGGGCGCGACAGGCCGCGCTCGACCTGGGACAGAAAACCCACCGACCGCTCGATCTTCTGCGCGAGTTGGGCGAGGGTGAGTTTCTTGTGCTTGCGCAGGTCGTGGATCAACGCGGCGAGGGTGGCGAGTTCTTCTTGAGGGCTCATGAAATATATGTCAGATAATTTCATGAAAAATTACAGGAATTATTTCATGCCGGCAATGGGGACGCTTCGTCCTCCGCAATCGGAGGTGTTTGCAGGCCTTCGGGCATCGGGCAATCGAGGATGGCGGCGATCGCGCGCGCCAACTCGATTTCTTCGGGGGTGATATGGCCGTCGTTTTCGATGCAGACCGCGACCGCTTCCATCAGGATCGCTTTATCTTCCGGTTGAAGCTGTTGCAGGCCTTTCAACGGTTTGTCGAGTGCATCCAGGCTTGCACCTTCTTTCAGTGTCTTCATTGGCGCCGTATAAAAGGGCAATACATCACAGGCGCGGTAGTACGCCAGCTCAATCTGTGCCTGGCTTCTTTGCCCTGTGAGGGCAAGTATGCCGAGCAGCAACGTTATGTTGTCCTCCTGTTGTTCCAGTGTGGACCGGCGTTTGATTGTGGGCTTGGGCAGCACTTGTGCATCGAGTATGTTGATCAAGGCCCAACCCCCAAAAAGGCCGCGGGAATCGACGGCAACCAGGCTCCTCATGGTGTGGGTGAAGACCGTGTATTGGTCGGCTGGCAATTGCTTGAGCGCCGGAACGCACAGGTCCAACAACGACAGGCGCAGATAGCGGTCAAGCCCACGTACAGGTGCGTCCAACCCCGGCAGGAAGTGGGCGACTTGTGGATCGAGGATTTCCTGCAGCAGCTTGAGTTGCCGCGCGCGCAGAGCCGGTTGTACGCAGAGCAGCAAGCTGTAGATCAGGGCTTGTGCGCCGGCAGGGTCGCCCGCTACCGACCAGGCCTCATAGGGGATCATGCTCTGGGTGGCTTGAGTCTGATAACGCTGTGCCGGCTCTTCTTGCGTGCTGTTCAGCCCTCCGGCAGCGATGGCCACGGCGCCAAGGACTTCCCAGCGGCGACGATTCTCCTGGGCCTGTTCATCGTCGCCCATCAGGGTTTCCAGCGGAGGAACATCCGGGTACTCGCCATCCCACTCGGGATAGAGCCGCGCTATTCGTTTCGCGAGTGGGGGATGAGGAGAAATGGATCGCTGTGAGAATTTGCGGAAGGGCGCCGCGAAAAACATCGGCAGGAAGTTCTCTGTCTCCTGGCAGCACGTCAGAAACGATGAAGGTGGGTGTCCAGCTATTTTCATCAGTGCGCTGGCAACGCTTTGCGGGTGACGTGTGAACTGCGCAGCTGTCGCGTCAGCCAGGAACTTGCGTTGGCGGTTGACGCGCGACATCGCGAAATAGGTGAGGTAAGCCCAGCCGCCTGCCAGGAAGAACAACGATGCGCCGATCACGCCACTGGCGGCGACAGGTAGAAGCAGCAGGGTAAACCAGGCGACGCCTAGATAGACTCCCGTCATACGTGCATCGGAGCGCATGTCATTGTTGTGAATCTGGCTGAACAAATGGGCAATGACTGCTTGCATTTCTTCACGATTGAACATGACGGTCGCGCCAAAGGTCACGCAGATGACCGAGTTTTTCGGTGTGCGGCCGGCGGCAAGGGCGTTGATGCATCCCTGATTCATCATGTAAACCAAGGGCACATGGCTGCCTGAAGCAATGGCCATTTCCTCGACGATATCAAGCAGCCAACGATTGTCTTGCGCCACCGGCTCCGCACTGATCAGTACGCCACCGAAGCTTTCTGCAATTGCGCTGCCGCCCTTTTTCAGCTTGCGGCCCTGGAACCAGTACCCTGCCGCAATGAACGGCAGTATCACTGCAGAGATAAGCAAGGGTTCGTACCAATGAATCTCATCAAACCAGGTTGATAAAAATACCCCGAATAGAGCGGGGGTGAGCACAATCACGGTCACCAGTAACACGCGATAGATCGCATTTCTGCGAGCCCGGTCCTGATGTTCAAAAAAGTTCATGCAGCCATCCGTGGCACTGATCAGGTGAAGGATACCGTCGGGACGGTTTGAATCTGTTTGCTGTCTTCAAACTCCAGCAACGTCGCGTCCGTGCCGTGCCCCACGGCCTGGGCCATGAGGATCGTCGGAAATTTCTGGCGGAAAATGTTGTATTCCATCACCGCATCGTTGAAGAACTGACGGGCATACGCAATGCGGTTTTCGGTATTGGTCATTTCATCGCTCAGTTGCATCATTGTTTCTGATGCATACAGGTCCGGATAATCCTCAAGCGAAACGTTCAGGTTATCCACGGCCGTGTTGAGCCGACTCTCATTCTTGCCCAGTTGCGCGATGGAGTGCGCACTGCCAGGTTCTGCCGCCGCGAGCTTGAGGCAGGCTGCCGCCACGTTGCGTGCTTCGGTGACAGCCACCAGTGTGCCGCGCTCATGACTCATGTACGCCTTGGCCGTTTCCACCAGGTTGGGGATCAGGTCATGGCGCCGCTTGAGTTGCACCTCGATCTGGCTGAACGCGTTCTTGAAGCGATTTCGCAAACTGACCAGCGTGTTGTAGAGGCTGATCAGGTAGAGCGCTATCACACTGAGAACGCCAATGAAAATGACCCAGAAAACGCTGCCGAACATTGGATGTCCTTATCTGTGAAAGTGAGGTCGCAATCATAGCGGATAATGGCCATTTCCAATGACTTGTCCAACGTTAAAAGTGCCGACCGGCCAGCTATCCGGCTGGGCCGTTGATGACGGCAACTCAAGCGTGGGGCTGGAGCAAGGTGAGCGGCTGAATGATTTCGCGCCGCTGCGGTCGGAACCTGGGTACGTCCCCTGAATTGAAGGAGCACCCATGAAGTCCAAATCCCTATTTGCCTGTGTTCTCGTTGCCGCAAGCCTGTCCACTGCGAGTTTCGTGGTGCAGGCCGGCGATACCCCTCAGGAAACCGTGCAACCTTCGAATATCAACGCCCGTGACTTGAAAGAAGGCGACCGCGCCCCGGACATGTTGATGCGCAAGGAATCGGCGGTTAAAGACTGGAAAAAACGCGGCCTCAAGCAGCCCGAAGATGAGAGCCAGTGGGCACGAGTAGGCGACAAGTACGTCCTGCTCAAAACCACCAACGGCACCATCCTTGAAATTACGCCGGTCAAGAAATAATCCTGCCGGACCACCTGCTCGCGTCACCTTTCCTGGGTTAAGGTAGCCGACCGCAATGGTCGCGTTACCTTCAAGGAAAGAGAGCAGGATGCTTGCCGCAATAAGAAACTATCCCCGCACGGTGAACCTGCTGCTGTCGGCCACGTTGTTGCTGACGCTGGCCAAGGCGATCACGTTTCCGTACCTGGTGATTTACCTCACCGGCCATTTCGCCCTGGATATCAGCCAGGTCGGCCTGGTGATCGGCAGTTCGCTGATTGTGGGCTCGCTGCTCAGCGTCTATGGCGGTTTCCTCGTCGACCGCGTCAACAGTTACCGCTTGCTGCTCGGGCTGAGCCTGGTGTTTGTGCTGGGCTTCATCGGTACGGTCCTGGCGCAGACTGTCTGGGCGTTCTATAGCTGCCTGATTCTGATCAACCTGGCCTATGCGGTCATCGATATTGCGATCAAGGCCGGTTTCGCCAGCGTGCTGCCCGAGGATGGGCGCAGCGAAGTGTTCTCCATCAAATACACCCTGACCAATATCGGCTATGCCGTGGGCCCGTTTTTTGGCGCGATGGTGGCCACGCTGGATATCAGCCTGCCGTTTATTCTGTCGGCGTTGTTGGGCGCGGGATTTTTCCTGTTGTATTGGCGTCTGGGCGACCGCG
Source organism: Pseudomonas sp. 24 E 13 (assembly GCF_900004715.1). Lineage (NCBI taxonomy): Bacteria > Pseudomonadati > Pseudomonadota > Gammaproteobacteria > Pseudomonadales > Pseudomonadaceae > Pseudomonas > Pseudomonas sp. 24 E 13. Next base: position 42,958 of record NZ_CVTO01000158.1, on the reverse strand, counting down.
CACTGACCACCGTCGACGCCACGCAAAAACCGGTGTCATTCCTCGCCGTAGGCCGGGTGCTGCTCAAGGATCACCGCCTGGTGTGTTTCACCGTTGGTGGACTGCTCAGTGCCGTGGTGTTCGGTCAGTTCGTCGCCTACCTGTCGCAATACCTGGTGACCACCACCACCGCCGAATACACCTACACGGTAATCAGCACAATACTCACCACCAACGCCGTGCTGGTGATTGCCTTGCAGTACCTGATTGGCCGGCGCATCTCGCACCGCTACTTGAGCCAGTGGCTGATCGCGGGCTTGAGCATGTTCATGCTGGGGTTGATCGGCTTTGCGCTGTCCACCAGCCTGTTGTGGTGGGTGCTGGCGATGGCGGTTTTTACCGTGGGGGAAATCATCGTGTTTCCGGCCGAGTACATGTTTATCGACCGGATCGCTCCTGACCACTTGCGCGGCATGTATTACGGCGCGCAGAACCTGGCCAATCTCGGTGCCGCGTTGGGGCCGGTGTTATGCGGGCTGGTGCTGGCCAGCCTGCCGGCGCATTACATGTTTTTCATGCTTGGGGGATTTATCGTAGGGGGCGGGGTGTTCTATTTCATTGGGGCGAAGCTGAAGGCAGGTCATCCAGGTTGAGTTTGCCGACCGTATTGCTCTGCAGTTCGTAGCGCAATTCATCGACCATTTTCGTCACTTCTTCCGGGGTCTGCAGCCGGTTGGTGCTGATGCCGGTAACCACCAGATCGACTCGGCCGGTTTCGGCGTCGAATACCTTGAGGGTCAAGGACGCATCCCGGCACAGGGTGAATTCGCACGTCAGCGGCGACAGGCCTTCTTCGATGCAATTTCGCAGTTGAGAGAGGGTAAGCATGCAGGTTCCTTCAAGGCACAGATTCGATGCCTTGAAGGTTATTGATTGCACCGCCAGCTAATAAGGCGAATTCGCACTATATGAACTAGTGCATTTGCACTCTCAGCGCTTGTTTTTTACCCGCAGTTCGCCGGCAAACAGCCCGCGTTCACGGGCCCAGACAATAGCCGAACTGCGGCTGTGAACGCCCAGTTTGGAGTACACCGTCGCCACATGGTTGCGCACGGTATTGGGCGCCAGCTTCAGGCGCGAAGCGATTTCCTTGTCGGCCAGGCCCTCGCAGATCAAGCCCAGCACGTCCCGTTCACGGGCCGTGAGGTCGGTGAAGGATACATTCGGCACGTTAGGGCTGTTGACGCTTTTGGCATTGGCCAGTTTCTCGATCAGGGTCTGGCTGAACCAGGAGGCGTCCTGCATGACTTCTTCGATGGCCGCCACCAGCTCTAGCTCCGAGCGCTTGCGTTCGGTAATGTTCATGAACACCAGCAGGTAGCACGGCACATCCTGGATCACCACGGTGTCGGCGGACACCACGCAGTCGATCACTTCATTGCCTTTCTTGCGTACCTTGAGGTCGTGGCCGTCGAGGTTTCCGGCCTTTTCCAGCGTGGCGAACAATTGCGCGCTGGTAGGCGGGCTGTCGATGAAGTTGATTTCTTCGATGGACTTGCCGATCAGTTCTTCACTGATGTAACCCGTGATGCTCATGAACGCTTCGTTGACGTCCACAACCTGGCGATTGGCGGCGTTGCACACCAGGGTCGGCACTGGCGTCAGGCGGAAGGATTTGGCGAATCGTTCTTCGCTCTGGCGCAGGGCGATTTCCGCCTTGCGCCGCGGCTCCAGGTCCATGAACGAGAACAGCATGCAGTCTTCCTCGTTCATATCCAGAGGCTGGCCGGCCACCACAACCAGCTTGCTGCCGCCTTCGGGCAGCCTCAGTTCTGCCTGCATCTGTGGAATGGTCGCGCCTTGCCCCAGGCGCTCGATCGCCAGGTCCTTGCGCTCGGCCTGCTCGAGCACGTCCAGTTCATACACGGATTTGCCGATGACTTGGTCGCGGCTGTAGCCGGTCATTTCTAGAAAGCCCTGGTTGACCTTGATGTAGCGCAGATCGCTCAGGCGGCAGATCACGGCAGGGGCGGGGTTGGCGTTGAAGGTTTTTTCGAAGCGCTGCTCGGCGCTGGCCCACTCGGTGGCATCGCTGAGGATCAGCACCAGCAGTTCCGGCTCACCCTGTGCGTCAGTGATGACCAGGCTGCGCAGGCGGTGCACCCAGGTTTTTTCCTGGTCGGTGGTGGGAATGACCTCCACGATCACGTCGCTGAATTCTTCTCCCGCCGCTGCGCGGGCCAGGGGGTAGATGTCCAGTTGCAACGGGTGGTTGTTGCGATAGCGCAGACTGAAGCGCTCGGCGTATTGCCGGGTGCTGGCGCCCAGCCCCATGACGTCGCCGACGCCATGCATGGCCAACGCGGCCTCGTTGGCCCAGAGGATGGTCTGGTCGACCTCCGCCAATATCACACCATCGGATAATCCGGAGATGATCTGTTGCAGTTGGCGGCGGTTGGTTTCTTTGGCAAGAACATCCTGTGTCATAGATTCTCCGAAGTCTGGACGCATTGAATTACGACATCCCAGGTTTCGGATAGTGCAGAGAAGTTGTCCCTGTGGGAGTGCGAATGCACCAGGCCAGATAGTGCATTTGGGCCACGACTGAACGTATGTCGTTTCGCCACACTCACACCAGTCAAGGCACTTTGCCTTGCTCCGATAATTTGAAAAGGACCTTTGTATGACCACTGTCTATGAAACCAATCGATCGCTGTTTCGGGTGTCGTGGAGCTCGGTATTGGCCGGTAGTGCAATTGCACTGGTGACCTACCTGGTGTTGAGTGTGTTGGGTACGGCGATTGGCGCGAGTGCCGTCGAGCCGATGGAAGCCGGTAACCCGTTGAGCGGTTTCGGTACGGGCGCCGGGATCTGGTTGTTTGTATCGACGCTGATCGCCATTGCGCTTGGCGCGTTCGTGGCCGGGCGTACCGCACCGGATCGCGGTGGTCTGCACGGTGTACTGACCTGGACCCTGACCACCTTGCTGACCACCTGGCTGCTGGCAGGCTTGGCCTCCAGCGTCGTGGGTACCGCGGGCAACGTGGTGGGTAAAGGTCTGTCGGCTGCCGGCAGTGGCATCGCCGCCGCCGCACCGGGGATCGGCAACAGCATCAAGCAGCAGTTGAACGAGCAGGGTATCCAGCTGGACTGGAACAGCCTGCAAGGTCAACTCGATACCCTGCTCAAGCAAAGCGGCAAGCCTGAGCTGGACCCGGCCAACGTCGAGCAGAAAACCGACCAGGCTGCAGCCGATGGCAAGCAAACCGCGACTGACGCAGCGACCAACCCTGCCCAGGCGGGCGATGAGCTCAAGCAGTGGTTCGAGCGCGTGAAATCGTCCGGCGAGCCTGCACTGAACGCTGCAGATAAAGAGGCCCTGGTCAACATCGTCGCGGCGCGTACCGGCAAGAGCAAGGAAGAAGCCACGCAGATCGTCGACAACTATGCCCAGGCTTATCAGCAGGCCATGCAGAAAGTCGAAGAACTCAAGCAACAGGCTGAACAGAAAGCCCGTGAAGCCGGTGAAGTAGCGGCCAAGCAACTGTCTCGTGCAGCCTGGAGCACCTTGGCGATGCTGCTGCTGGGTGCGGCCTTGAGCTTCTTTGTCGGTCGTATCGCGCTGACAACCCGTCGCGTGCCATTGGCTTAAAAACTGTCTGCGGCAGGGACGCCGCCTCGGTGAACGCGTAAAATGCCCGACATTTTACGCGTATCACGCAAAGGTGCCCCTTGAGCGCAGGCAAAGCCGTCGGACTGTTACTACTCACCTCTCTGTTGGCGGCGTGCGGCACCTCGCCGCCACGCACGCCCAACGACATCTGCAGCATCTTTCGCGAAAAGGACGACTGGTACGACGCGGCGAAGGTCACGCAAAAGCGCTGGGGCGTGCCCATCCAGGTGCCGTTCGCGATCATGTATCAGGAGTCGGGCTTTCGCTACGACGCCAAGACCCCGCGTAAATACCTGCTGTGGATCATCCCCTGGGGTCGCGTGTCCACGGCGTCCGGCTATGCCCAGGCCAAGGATGAGGTATGGAATGACTACCGCAAAAGCACCGGCCGCAGCGGCGCCGATCGCGAGGATTTCGACGACGCCATCGACTTCATCGGTTGGTACATGGACAAGACCTACACCATCAACGGCGTCTACAAATACGACGCCTACGGCCAGTACCTGAACTACCACGAAGGCTGGGGCGGCTACCGCCAGCGCACCTACGCCAGCAAAGCCTGGCTGCTACCGGTGGCGAGCAAGGTACAGGCGCGTTCGCAGCTGTATGCGCGGCAATATGCCGGGTGCAAGGATGAGTTGGGCCGAGGGTTCTGGAGCCGGTTCTGGCATTGGTTGTAAAAAGCTTCTGGATGCATGCAGACCCAATGTGGGAGGGGGCTTGCCCCCGATGGCGGAGTATCAGCCACTGATGTTGCGACTGATGTACCGCTATCGGGGGCAAGCCCCCTCCCACAGTAAATGCCGGTACGGCGCCGGACCTGTGGCGATGCCGCTGACAGCCTCACAGCCGACGGCTATCTAACTGACGCGCTACGATCCAAATGTGGGAGGGGGCTTGCCCCCGATAGCGGAGTGTCAGCCACTGATATCTCGACTGATGCACCGCTATCGGGGGCAAGCCCCCTCCCACAGTAAATGGCAGTACGGCGCCGGACCTGTGGCGATGCCGCTGACAGCCTCACAGCCGACGGCTATCTGACTGACGCGCTGCGGTCCAAATGTGGGAGGGGGCTTGCCCCCGATGGCAGAGTGTCAGCCACTGATATCTCGACTGATGCACCGCTATCGGGGGCAAGCCCCCTCCCACATTTGGTTTTGTGCCATTTCCACCAGATGCCTGTTCCTACACTTGCCAAACCCCGCCGATTCTGGGAAAACCCCAGCCTTTCACGCTTCCAATGAGACTCCCATGAGCAACGACGAACTGCAGGTCACCGACATCCGCCTGGGCACCGGCAAAACCGTGGTCAAGGGCGCGCTGATCACCACCCAATACACCGGCACCCTGGAAGATGGCACGGTGTTCGATTCGTCGTGGGAGCGGGGCAAGCCGTTCCAGTGCGTGATCGGCACCGGCCGCGTGATCAAGGGCTGGGACCAAGGCTTGATGGGCATGCAGGTTGGTGGTGTGCGCACGTTGTATGTACCGGCGCACCTGGCCTATGGCGAGCGCTCGATGGGCGCGCATATCAAGCCGAACAGCAATCTGCGTTTCGAAATTGAATTGCTGGAAGTGCTGACGCGCGATGATTGAAGGGATTGAATATGGATGTTGATCCAGACGTGTTGCCTGGCTGCTCCCTCGACGGCATTCAGGTGGTTGAGCTGCTTGGCGGGGATGAGGCTGAGCTGCAGCAGTTTTTTGAACAGGCGCCGGATTATTTCATTGCAGTGAATGGTGAGCCGGCTACCCCGACCGAAGCGCGGGACGAGTTGCGCGGCCAATTACCCGCAGGTTGGCATTGCAGCCGCATGTACTGGCTGGGTTACCGCGATGCGCAGGATCAACTGGTCGCTGTGGTGAATATCGCCGCGGATCTGCTCGCCGCCGGGGTATGGCATATCGGGTTGCTGCTGGTGCATACGCGCTGGCACGGCAGCGGGCTCGCGCAGCGCTTGCACTCGGACCTTGAGGCATGGGCGGCGGCGAAGGGCGCCCAGTGGCTGCGGCTGACGGTGGTGGTGGGCAATACCAGGGCCGAGCGCTTTTGGCCCAGGCTTGGGTATGTGCAGGTGCGAACCCGAGAGGGCATCGCGATGGGTCTTCAGGTGAACAGGGTCTCTATCCAGATCAAGCCGCTGCGCAACGGGACCATTGACGGCTACCTGGCGCGGGTTGAGCGGGACCGACCCAGCACCCGGTAACCTGTACCGGTCTCATCAGTGCAAGGCGCCTGATGTCTCCTCAACCTTGATTCCAAATCTGCCGTACAGCGCCTTTCGCCCCTTGGGCGTCAATGCCTGGGATTGCGGTGTATCAGGCAATGAATTCGTAACTGACGCACCGTCTTCGGGGGCAAGCCCCCTCCCACAGTAAATGGCGGTACGGCGTCGGACCTGTGACCAGGCGGCTGACGGCCTCACAGCCGACGGCTATCTAACTGATGCGCTGCGGTCCAAATGTGGGAGGGGGCTTGCCCCCGATGGCGGCCTCTGGGCCGACCAGGATGTTGGATCAGATCG
>NZ_CVTO01000158.1:0-36731 GCF_900004715.1 Pseudomonas sp. 24 E 13 | reverse complement strand
TTGCCCACGGATTCAAGCCTGCGTTCGGCCAGCGTGGTTTAACGGGGCGCCTGAGATCAAGAGCAAAAGCAGATCAAGATCAAGAGCGACTCGCTTCGCATCGTGGTTACGTACGGTTGAGCGCTACAGAGTTGTGTAGATACCTATGGCTATCGAGGGCAAGCCCCCTCCCACATGTACTCGCCGGTGTGGTTGAGGACGGCATTCCTGAACCCATCCTGAAGAAATTTCTTATTCCCCATTCAGGCACTTTCCTACGGTTTACTCTGGCAACATCGCGGCGTAAGCTTCGCGCGTTTTCATCAATAGCGGAGACCCTCAGTGGGTACTTGTTCGAGTGACAGTAGTCGGCCGGTTTCGGTAACCGGCACATACTTGGCAAGGTAACGCGCATGTTTCAGATGCCGTTGTCTCGCCATAAAAGCGAGAAGCGGCATCCCGGCAGTGGCCAGTCCTGGCGTCTGCCTGATCCTCTCTCATCGACGCTGACCAGCACCTGAGTTGACTCGGGAGGCTACGGACGCGCCTGCCTTTTACGGCGGGCGGGCCAGGTTCGGCTGTGCCTGTGTTTGACGGGCACGGCGCGGGCGGCCAGTACCTGCACGACGGGTTTTTCCTCGCGCAGGAGTAACACCATGAACCTCAGCCTACTCAAAGAGTTCTTCGCCGGCTTCCTGCGGACCCGGCATATCGCCCGGCATTTTCGCCGGCTGGCGATGCTGGAGACCGTGACCGACGCCAGTGTCAGCCGCGAAGTACCGCCCAGCCTGGCGCAAACCCTGGTGGCCGCAGCCAATGGCAGTGCCGTGCAAGTGCTGGGCACGCTGGGCAGCCATGCCGAGGGGCTGAACACCCAGGAGGCCGACGCGCTGCGCGGGCAATATGGGCTCAATGAGGTCGAGCACGAGCAACCGCTGCCCTGGTGGGTGCACCTGTGGCACTGCTATAAAAACCCGTTCAATCTGCTGCTGACCTTGCTGGCGGTGATCTCCTGGCTGACCGAGGACATGAAGGCGGCTACGGTGATTTTCTCCATGGTGGTGCTGTCGACCCTGTTGCGCTTCTGGCAGGAAGCCAAGTCGAACAAGGCCGCCGACGCGTTGAAGGCGATGGTCAGCAACACGGCGACCGTGCTGCGCCGGGACGCGGCCAAGCGCCTTGAACTGCCGATCAGGCAATTGGTGCCGGGCGATCTGATCGTGTTGTCGGCCGGCGACATGATTCCCGCCGATTGCCGCGTACTCAGTGCCAAGGACCTGTTCGTCAGCCAGGCGGCGATGACCGGTGAATCCATGCCGGTGGAGAAGTTCGCCCAGCAGCAGGATGCCCATACCCGCAACCCGCTGGATCTGGAAAACATCCTGTTCATGGGCACCAACGTGGTGTCCGGCGCCGCCACGGCGGTGATTCTTGCTACGGGCAACAGCACCTACTTTGGTGCGTTGGCGCAACGTGTCACGGCAACCGACCGCGCCACCACCTCGTTCCAGCATGGGGTCAACAAGGTCAGTTGGCTGCTGATCCGCTTCATGTTCGTGATGGCACCGCTGGTGTTGTTCATCAATGGGTTCACCAAGGGTGACTGGACCGAAGCGTTGCTGTTCGCGCTGTCGATTGCCGTGGGCCTTACCCCCGAAATGCTGCCGATGATCGTCACCTCGACGTTGGCCAAGGGCGCGGTGTTCCTGTCGCGCAAGAAGGTCATCGTCAAGCGCCTGGACGCGATCCAGAACTTCGGCGCCATGGATGTGTTGTGCACCGACAAGACCGGCACGCTGACCCAGGACAGGATTTTCCTGGCGCGCCACGTGGACGTGTGGGGCCGGGAGTCTGACGATGTGCTGGAAATGGCCTACCTCAACAGCTATTACCAGACCGGTTTGAAAAACCTGCTGGATGTGGCCGTGCTCGAGCACGTGGAGATCCATCGTGAATTGAAAGTCGGTACCGCGTTTCAGAAGGTTGATGAGATTCCGTTCGACTTCAACCGTCGTCGCATGTCGGTGGTGGTGGCCGAGCAGGACCAGCCGCACCTGTTGATCTGCAAGGGCGCGGTGGAGGAGATTTTGTCGGTGTGCACCAGCGTGCGCCATGGCGACGTCAATGAAGCGCTGACGCCAGAGCTGCTGGCGCGCATTCGCCAGGTCACCGCGGCCTTCAACGAAGAAGGCCTGCGCGTGGTGGCAGTCGCGGCGCAGCCGATGCCGGCCGGGCGTGATACCTACACCCTGGCGGATGAAAACAACCTGACGCTGATCGGCTATGTGGCGTTTCTCGATCCGCCCAAGGAAAGCACCGCGCCCGCCCTCAAGGCTTTGAAGGCGCATGGCGTGGCGGTGAAAGTGCTGACCGGTGACAACGAGCTGGTCACAGCGAAGATCTGCCGTGAAGTGGGCCTGGAGCAACAAGGGCTGCTGATGGGCAACGATATCGAAGACATGACCGACGCCGAGCTGGCGCAGGCGGTGGAAACCACCAACGTATTCGCCAGGCTCACGCCCAGCCACAAGGAACGCATTGTGCGTCTGCTCAAGGCCAACGGGCATGTGGTGGGGTTCATGGGGGACGGCATCAACGATGCGCCGGCGCTGCGCACAGCCGATATCGGTATTTCGGTGGACAGCGCGGTGGACATCGCCAAGGAAGCCGCCGACATCATCCTGCTGGAAAAGAGCCTGATGGTGCTGGAAGAGGGCGTGCTGGAAGGTCGGCGCACCTTCGCCAACATGCTCAAGTACATCAAGATGACGGCCAGTTCCAACTTCGGCAATGTGTTCTCGGTGCTGGTGGCCAGTGCGTTTATTCCGTTCCTGCCGATGCTGCCGATGCACTTGCTGGTGCAGAACCTGCTGTATGACATCTCGCAGATCGCGATTCCATTCGACAACGTCGACGACGACATGCTCGCCAAGCCACAACGCTGGCAGCCGGCGGATGTGGGCCGCTTCATGCTGTTCTTCGGGCCGATCAGTTCGATCTTTGACATCACCACATTCGCACTCATGTGGTATGTGTTCGATGCCAATACGCCGGACCACCAGACCCTGTTCCAGTCGGGCTGGTTCGTGGTGGGGCTGCTCACCCAGACGTTGATCGTGCACATGATCCGCACCCCGAAAATCCCGTTCCTGCAAAGCCGCGCGGCAATGCCGCTGATGGTGATGACAGGCGTGATCATGGCCGTCGGGATCTTTCTGCCGATGGGGCCGTTGGCGCATTACTTCAAATTGCAGGCACTGCCGTCGCTGTACTTTGTGTTCCTGCCGGTGATTCTGCTGGCCTACATGGCATTGACCCAGGCAGTGAAGGGCTACTACATCCGCAAGTTTGGCTGGCAGTAACAGGGGCTCGGTTGCCGCAGCAGTCATGGAGATTTTTTTATGCAGGCCATCAACAACATCAACCTCGACTCACTGGTCGACACCGTGGTCAGCCTCAGCGCCGCGTTTGTTCTCGGCGGTCTGATCGGCTTTGAACGCCAATACCGTCAGCGCACCGCAGGTCTGCGTACGAATGTACTGGTGGCGGTCGGCGCGGCGATTTTTGTCGACATGGCCAATCGGCTGGGCGGTGCCGAAGGCGCGGTGCGCGTGGTCGCGTACGTGGTGTCGGGTATCGGTTTTCTGGGGGCCGGTGTGATCATGCGCGAGGAGGGCAATGTGCGCGGGCTCAATACGGCCGCCACCCTGTGGGCATCGGCCGCAGTCGGTGCCTGTGCGGGGGCCGACCTGATTCTCGAGGCATTGCTGGGAACGCTGTTCGTGCTGGCGGCCAATACGTTGCTGCGCCCGATCGTCAATAACATCAACCGTCAGCCGTTGGACGTGGTCTCGGCCGAGGTGACCAACATTCTCTATGTCATCGCACGGCGTAGCCAGCAACAGGCAGTCATGGTGATGTTGGAGGCGGAGCTGGCGCGATGCAACTACCCGGCCAGCGATGTCGATGTACGCCCCTTCGGCAGCGAAGAAGTCGAAATCGAAGCCACCCTCGCCGCGACGTCGGTCGACGGTGACGAGCTGGACGCGTTGGTGGCGCGTATTTCCACCTCCAGTCTGGTGGTGCAGGCGTTCTGGAGCCCAAGTACCACCGACTGACCCGTGTGCCCGAACCGCCCGTTGAGCCAATATCGACTAGGCTTTTCGTGAGGAAAAATCCTACAAGTAGTCAGGACTATCCCTTCAATCAAAACATCATTGCATTGTTAAGGTTGGGCACTTACGGCTGGCTGCCCGTTCTGGTCCATCCGTGATTGCTCGTGATGTTTCAATGGAAGGGACCAGGCTGCGAGTGGTTATCGTCCTGATGAGGGTGCAGTGCCGTTTGTCGGAACTGTCATATCTCACAGGTACCTAGGTCCCATTTGATATGTAAGGGTACTTCGATCGCCTAGGGGTGTGTATGAGCAAAGCATTAATCGTGGATGACCATCCTTTTATACGTGCGACGGTCAAATATCTGCTGAAGGAGGAAGGATTCGATGAGATCTATCAGGCGGGTGACGGTGCAGATGCAATGCAATTGGCGCGGGAGCAACGTCCCGAGCTGATCATCCTTGACCTGGCGATGCCCAAGCTGGGAGGGTTGGAGGTGATCAGTCGGGTCAAGGCCCTGGGCCTGCCGTGCAGGATCCTGGTGCTGACCTCCTACCTGGCCGTGTTTTTTTCCACCCGTTGCATGCGCGCCGGCGCCATGGGGTTCGTGGCCAAGACCGGCGAGCTGGATGAGCTGCAAAAGGCTATCCGAGCGATCCAGTCGGGCTACAGTTGTTTCCCGAGCCTGCCCACCAGCTCGGTCCGCCGTGACGACCTGCAGGAAACCGAGCGACAGATGATCGAGTGCCTGTCGGACCGTGAATTGACTGTCCTGCAGAAGCTGGCCCTGGGGCTGGGCAACAAGGAAATTGCTGAAGACATGCTGTTGAGCCACAAGACCATCAGCACTTACAAGACACGTCTCAAGGAGAAGTTACGGATGTCCTCAGTGGTGCACCTGTCCAAATTTGCCCAGCGCAATCATCTGATCTGATTTGAAATGGTCGCCATCGCGTTCAAGCGGTTCGCCACGTTTCTCTGGTTGAGCCTGTTGCCCATGGTCGCGATGGCCCTTGATGAGCCCAATGTTTTGCGGCTATTGGGCCACTCTCGTATCGACCCTCCCATCGTCACGCTGCAAGAGCCCGACTGGCGCTGGCTGCGCGAACGGCGCAGGTTGCTGATGGGCGTTTCCGCGCCCGATTACGCACCCTTCGACCTGACCAATAACCGTGAAGAACTCGAGGGGATTACCGCCGATTTTGCAGCGCTGATCAGCCAGGCCCTGAATATTCCCATTGAGGTTCGGTGCTACGAAACCCGCGATGAAGTGATCGAAGCCCTCAAGCGAGGCGATGTGGACTTCCTGGGTTCGGCCAATGGCTATGAGGCGGCCGACCCGCAACTGATCCTATCGCGCTCCTACGCCAATGACCAACCCACTCTGGTGACCCGTACCAACGATAGCCAGGCGCTGAGCGATGACCTGGCGGGCAAGCGCGTGGCGATGCTTTATCACTATCTGCAGCCCGAGGTGGTACGGGCGTTCTACCCCCATGCCCGCGTGGAATTGTTTTCTTCGGCCTTCGAGGCGATCGGCGCAGTGGCTTTTGGCCGCGCCGATGTGTACCTGGGCGATGCCATCAGCACCAATTACCTGATCAACCGCAACCAGCTCAATATTGTGCGCATGGCGGATTTCTCCACCCTCGAAGCCAACCCATTCGGGTTTGCGTTCACCCGGCAGAATACGCGGCTGCCGCCGATCATCAATGCGGCGCTGGAGGCGATTCCCGCCGGTGAGCAGATGGAAATATTACGCCGTTGGAGTGGCGGTAACCTCGGTATTGTCGGTGCTGGCCGGTTGCACCTGAGCGCCAGTGAGCAGCGCTGGCTCCTCAAGCATCCGCGGGTCAAGGTGGCGGTGCTCGACAAACTCCTGCCGCTGTCCGTCGTCGATGATCAGGGACAGTTCGAGGGGCTGAGCGCCGAGGTGCTGTCACGTATCAGCCTGCGCACCGGCCTGAAGTTCGACGTGGTGCCGGGCAACTCGATACCGGGCCAGATCGACCAGGTCAGCACGGGCGCGGCGGATATGCTGGCGGTCGTGACCCCCAGCGTCGAGCGCGCGGAAAAGGTGCGGTTTACCCGGCCCTACCTGACCAATGCCCTGGTGCTGGTAACCCGAGGGGATGAACACAGCCCTGTGACAATGGAAGATATGGTGGGTAAACGCCTGGCGATGATCAACGGCAACGGGTTGCGCGATACCATCTCGCGGGACTTTCCCGGCGTCGTGTTTATCGATGTGGACAGCGCGGAGCAAGCGATGGCGATGGTGGCCAGAGGCGAAGCGGAGGCGGCCGTGAATTCGCTGATCAGCGCACGCTATATGATCGCCCGGTATTACCGCGATCGGTTACGCATCACCAGCACGGTCGGCTCGGAACCGGCGCGTATCACGTTCGGGGTCAACCGCAGTCAGCTGGAGCTGTATTCGATCCTCGACAAGGCGCTGCTGAGCATCACCCCGCAGGAAATGGATGAGATGATTGCCCAGTGGCGCAGCGAGGTGATTATCGAAGACAGTTACTGGCTGCGTCACCGCAACGTGATCATTCAGGGGTTCGGGCTGGCCGCGCTGTTATTGATCGTCACGCTGAGCTGGGCCATCTATCTGCGCAGTCTGATTCGCAAGCGCGTCCAGGCCGAACGCGCCTTGAGCGACCAGATGCGCTTTATGAGCGTATTGATCGACGGCACCCCCCACCCGATTTATGTGCGTGACCGCCAAGGGCGCTTGATGGCCTGCAATAACGCTTATCTGGACGTATTTGGCTACAAGCTTGAAGACGTGATTGGTAAAACAGTGGTCGAAACCGACGCCGGCAACCTGCCACAGGCTCAGTCGTTCCATCAGGATTACCTGCGCTTGATGGCCGACGGTGAGCCACAGATTCATGACCGCATACTCAAGTTGCCCAGTGGCGAGGCCTTGACCATCTACCAATGGATGTTGCCGTATCGCGACGGTGACGAGAAAGTGGTGGGTATGATTGCCGGGTGGGTCGATGTCAGCGAGCGCCAGCAGTTGTTGGGTCAGTTGCAGGAAGCCAAGGACGATGCCGACGCCGCCAACCGGGCGAAGACTACCTTTCTGGCGACCATGAGCCACGAAATCCGCACGCCAATGAATGCAGTGATCGGCATGATCGAGCTGGCCCTGAAGAGCGCCGAACAGGGCTTGGCGGACCGGGATGCCCTGGAGGTGGCTTCGGAGGCTTCGCGCGGCATGCTGGAGTTGATCGGCGATATTCTGGATATCGCGCGGATCGAATCCGGTCATCTGTCGCTGGTGCTGGAGCCGGCCAATCCGCATGAATTACTGACGTCGGTGGCACGCGTGTTCGAAGGTTTGGCGCGGGCCAAGGGATTGGCGCTGCAAGTTGAACTTGATCCATCGATTGATCGCATGGTGCTGGTTGACCCCCTGCGTTTCAAGCAAGTGGTGTCGAACCTGCTGAGCAATGCCATCAAGTTCACCCACAACGGGCAGGTCACGCTCGGTGCCCAGGCGACGTTCGATGGGGAGCACCTGAAACTGCAATTGTGGGTGCAGGACACCGGGATTGGCATCAGTGCCCAGGACCAGTTGCGCCTGTTCAGCCCCTTTATCCAGGGCAGCAATGGTGAGCAATCGGCGCGTAGTGGCTCCGGCCTGGGGCTGGTGATCAGCCGCAACCTGTGCGAAATGATGGGCGGGCAGCTGCACTTGAGCAGTGTGCTGGGGCAGGGCACCCGGCTGGATGTGACCCTGGCCCTGGTCATGACCGCTGCAGTGCCGCAGGAGGGGACTGCAGCGAGCGCTCCCGTCACGCCGCCTCATGCCTTGAGTATCCTGGTGGTGGACGACTACCCGGCCAACCGTTTGCTGCTGGCTCGACAGTTGAGTTTCCTGGGCCACCGCATCACCACGGCCGAGGACGGCCTTCAAGGGCTTGAGCACTGGCGCGCGGGGCAGTTCGATGGCGTCATTACCGATTGCAATATGCCCTTCAAGAACGGCTATCAATTGGCGCGAGACATCCGCTTACTGGAGCGTGAATCAGGCCTGGCACCGTGCCTGCTCCTGGGGTTCACCGCCAATGCCCAACCCGAGGAAGCCGAGCGCTGCCGGCAAGCCGGGATGGATGGTTGCCTGTTCAAACCCACCGGGATTGACGATTTGCGCGCTGCGCTGGCGTCACGCTCCACTTACGCCCCCAGCCCTGAAGCGGCGGCGTTTGATTTGAGTACCCTGATCACGTTGACGGGGGAGGACCACCACGCGCTCACCGAGCTGCTGATACCCTTGCTCGACAGCCTGGAGGCGGACCGGGCGCTGTTGCCGCCGCTGCAGCGCAAGGCTGACTTCGCCAAGTTGCACGACCTCGCACATCGCGCCAAGGGAGGGGCACGAATGGTCAAGGCACAGGTTCTGATCGCGCGCTGTGAAGCGCTGGAGGCTGTTTGTGAAAGGCAGGACCGCCACGCGCTGGCCGCGACGACCGAGGCTGTCGAGGAAGCTATCCTCGCTTTGCATGGTGGGCTGAGCCTTTATTGCAATCAGCTTTGATCCCGATTAACGGCCATTGGGATCTTTTGGGAGAAGTCCTACACGAAGGGGGAATAAGCCTGATTTTGTGTTCGGGATTTGTCTGGAAAATGGTCGACGCTCACTGACGAGCGCTGCCTGACCAGGGGTTTGCCATGCCGAACAAAGCACTGACCATCCTCATAGCCGATGACTTGCACTTGCAACGGTTGTACATCGAGAAAATGCTCAACCAGTTGGGGTATCACCGAATTGTGCCGGTGCAGACCTTTGAAGAAGTCCAGATCCTTACCGCCATTCCGGCCGAACCCTTCGATGTGCTGATCATCAATGCGGTCCTGGCGGCCCATGCAAGCGGGCCCAACCCGCAGGCGCGCCATGTGCTGGTATACGACAACCTGGACCTGGACGTACCCGCCGACGCCATGCCGACCGTATCGGTACGCCTGCCGGGCGTGCCGGATAACGTCAATCTCGAACATTTCATGGAGATCATCGACCCGCCCCACACCCTGGCCGGCTTGCGGGTGTTGCCGTGGTTAAGGGCATTATCCCGCCAGCCGGCCGTAGGAGCCTAGTCGCGAAGGCGCTCGGCGGCGCTGCGCAGCAACTGCTCTGTGCCCGCCCAGCCCAGGCAACCATCAGTCACCGACACGCCGTATTTCATCGACGGGCCCAGCGGCTGGCAGCCTTCGAACAGGTGGCTTTCGAGCATCATGCCGATCAGCGACGTGTCGCCCTGCAAGCGCTGCTCCAGCACCTCGTTGAACACCGCCGGCTGACGCAGCGGGTCCTTGCCGCTGTTGGCATGGCTGCAATCGACCATGATGCGCGCAGCGACCTTGGACTTGGCCAGGTCGTGTTTCACCTGGGAGACGCTCTGCGCATCGTAATTCGGCCCGCGGTGACCGCCGCGCAGCACCAGGTGGGTGTCGGGGTTGCCCGGCGTCTGGATGATGGCCGGGTGCCCCAGGCTGTCGACGCCGAAGTGGCGGTGCGGGTGCGAGGCCGAGCGCATCGCGTCGCAGGCAATCGCAACGCCGCCGTCGGTCCCGTTTTTGAAGCCTACGGGCATGCCCAGGCCGCTGGCCATTTCGCGGTGGATCTGCGATTCAGTGGTGCGCGCGCCAATTGCCACCCAACTGAGCAGGTCGTCGAAGTAGCCGGCGGCCATGGGTTGCAGAAGCTCGGTCGCAACCGGCAAGCCCAGGCGCAGCATCTCGCGCATCAGTTCCCGGGACAGGGCCAGGCCTGCGGCCATGTCATCGCTGCCATCGAGGTGCGGGTCGTAAGCCAGGCCTTTCCAGCCAATGGTGGTGCGGGGTTTTTCGACGTAGGCGCGGATGACCAGCAGCATCTGGTCGCTGACTTCAAGCGCCAGCTTCTTGAGGTTGCGCGCGTATTCCATGGCCGACTGCGGGTCGTGTATCGAGCACGGGCCGACAATCACCAGCAAGCGCGAGTCCTGGCCATCGAGGATGGCGCGTACGGCGTGGCGGTGGGCATGCACCTGTTCATTGAGGAACGGGCTGAGGGGCAGTTGATGCTTGAGCTCATGGGCACTGGGCAGGCGCTGGGTCAGGGCTTCATTGGCGCTGGTCAGCGTAGAGACGGGTAAAGCGGCGACGGAGGCGTTCATATTCAAGGTTTCCTGGGCAAGCGGCGGGCAATTCCCGCACGCTTGGCCTACTGGGGTGTTCGACAATTGGCCGTATCGGCTACGTGTGTTGGCTTGCCACCAAGAGGTGACCGGTCGGAGGCGGCAGGCTGTCCCGAACGGAGCTGGCTAAATCGCCATGCAGCGCAAGTGTCGTAGCGGTAATAGGTGGCGTAGTTCATGTCGTGATTCCTTCAAGTGTGTTTGATTGAGCAAATTATCCGGGCCTGGAAAAACAAAACCCCCGGTCGGGGAGCCGACCGGGGGTTAGATTTCTCTGGCAGGCGACCCCTTGAGTAGTGGGCGCCGATTTCAGGTATCAGGCGCGCCAGTGGCTAAACCAATACCCAAAATAAAAGCTGACCAGTGCGCTCGAACCGTTCACACGGGTAGCCGACACCGAGCGCGAGGCGCTGGCGGCAGGGCAAACCTGAGTGCGGGTGAGTGGCAACATGGTCGATCTCCAAATGATGTTGGGCAGCTTACTAGAGCTTCGCGGGTGGATTCAATCAGAAATTTCTATCGCGCAGCGGGACTTACGGCTATGGCGTGAGTGTCGATATGATAACGACGTCCCACACTGATTGCCGGAATCCGACCATGACTGCCTTGACCCTCGCTGCCGCGCAAACCGTTTCAATCGCCGGCGACGTAGACGCCAATATCGCGCGACACCTGGTGTTCATGCAGGCCGCAGCTGCGCGGGGTGTGCAGCTGCTGGTGTTTCCAGAGCTGTCATTGACCGGCTATGAGCCTGCGCTTGCAGGCGACTTGGCGATCGCGCCTGAAGCGCCACTGCTCGCGCCATTGCGCGAGATGGCGCGGGAGCTGCGGTTGACGGCGGTGGTGGGAATGCCGATCCGCCTGGCGCCAGAGGCGGGTGTGCTGATTGGCGCTTTGGTGCTGGGAGCTGATGGTTCCCTGGTGGTCTACACCAAGCAGCATCTGCATCCCGGCGAGGAAATCGCGTTTGTTGCGGGGCAGGGCGGCGCTGCGCTGGAATGGGGGGATGATCGTATCGCACTGGCCGTTTGCGCTGACTTTTCCCACGCTAGTCATCCGCACCAGGCGGCGCTGGCGGGCGCCAATATATACGCCGCAGGCGTGTTGATCAGCGAGAGCGGCTACGCGACGGACAGCGCGCTTCTCCAAGGCTATGCAGTGGAACACAGTCTGTTGGTGTTGATGGCTAACCATGGCGGCCCCTCGGGTGGCTGGACCTGTGCCGGACGCAGTGCGATCTGGGCCACCGACGGCCGGTTGCTTGCAGCGGTGCCCGGCGGCGGCGAAGCGCTGGCGATCGCCTGTCGCGATGACGAGCGCTGGGTTGGACAAGTGGTGGTCTTGTAAATGACCTTCCACCTGCGCGCTGCAACGGACCAGGACCTGCCCTTTGCAAGAAACCTGACCCACCAGGCAATGAACCGCTATTACCAGCAAAACCAGTTGCTGTGGTCCAACGATGGCTTCGATACGGCCTGGGCCGGTCGGGAAAACTGGATGATCTGTCAGGATGACAGTGTGCT
The DNA here is from genome assembly GCF_900004715.1 of Pseudomonas sp. 24 E 13. Lineage (NCBI taxonomy): Bacteria > Pseudomonadati > Pseudomonadota > Gammaproteobacteria > Pseudomonadales > Pseudomonadaceae > Pseudomonas > Pseudomonas sp. 24 E 13. The sequence continues at coordinate 24,920 of NZ_CVTO01000158.1, read as the reverse complement.
GGGGTTCATCAGCCTGAGCCGTGACAGCAACGCGCTCTATATCCGCGAATTGCATATGCTTGAGCAGTACCGTGGACTTGGCGCGGGTAGCTGGGTGCTGCAACAAATGGCGTTGAAGGCCCGCACGCCGGGACTGTTGCGTTTGACCGTATTCAAGAACAATCCGGCCAAACAGCTTTATGAGCGCATGGGATTGCGCGTTGTCGGTGAAGAAGACAGCTTCTGGCGAATGGAGCGCGTCTGTCCCTCAAGCTAAAAGCCTGCGTCGGATCCTGATAAGCGCATACTGGGTCAGGAGCCGACTTCCTGATCGTCGTTCTGGCCGTCAGCCTCAGCAAGGATGATCCCCTCTTTCATGCCCAAAAGGACCGCTACCTTATGGGCCTCCCCACGCCGTCCCTTTTTGCGCCCAGCGAGCACTTGATAGGTGGTTGCCGGATCGACGCCGTGTTCACGGGCAAACGCCTGAACGGACTTTCCCTGATGTTCCAGCCAGGCCTTGGCTTGTGCAGCAGTACGGATTCCGGGCATAGTTCAAAACCGTTCAAGTTCGTTCAACAAAGAGATGAGTGTGTCACCTCTTGGGGTGTGCCAAATAGGATCATACATCCAAATGAGTGGAATCGGTTCGCGTTTGAGGCAGGAAAGAGAGCGACTTGGCCTGTCGCAAAAAGTTTTTGGTGAAATCGGAGGCGTTGAAGCCAACGCACAAGGCAAATATGAAAATGGTGGGCGTGCGCCCAAGGCCGACTATTTGTCCCGTGTGGCCGAGAGAGGCGTGGATATCCTGTACGTGTTGACTGGGGCTGCCACGCCGATTCAACTGGAAAACCTGAGCCAGCTTGAAGAGAAAGTCCTGGTTGATTACCGGGCGATGTTCAAGGAAGACCAGGATGCAATCCGCCGCCTCACCTCGACCCTGGCCGAGCATTCCCTTTCCAGGAATGGAAAAATCAAGCCGCACCCGCAGGATTCCTGACCTTTTGCCCAGCAAATCCGGCCCTCCACCCGCCGATGGCCGCGCGCCAAGCGGTCAAACTCCATATATATGATGCCAGCGGCTAGGTCTGCGACCCGGTTTTTTGCTAAGGTGGTCAGCAACCTATAAAGACCATATCGCGAGGTGTCTGCTTGATTAGGGTGCTAGTAGTCGATGACCATGATCTCGTTCGTACAGGCATTACACGAATGCTGGCTGACATCGATGGCCTGCAAGTAGTCGGCCAGGCCGAGTCGGGGGAGGAGTCTCTGATCAAGGCCCGGGAGTTGAAACCCGATGTGGTGCTGATGGACGTCAAGATGCCGGGTATCGGCGGTCTTGGCGCCACGACTAAATTATTGCGCAGCCATCCTGATATCAAGGTTGTGGTGGTAACCGTGTGCGAGGAAGACCCGTTCCCTACACGTCTCTTGCAGGCGGGGGCGGCCGGTTACCTCACCAAAGGCGCCGGCCTGGCGGAGATGGTGCAGGCCATTCGCCTGGTATTTGCCGGGCAGCGCTACATCAGCCCGCAGATTGCCCAGCAGTTGGCGATCAAGTCTTTCCAGCCCACCAGCGATTCACCGTTCGACGCGCTATCGGAGCGGGAGATCCAGATCGCCTTGATGATCGTCGGTTGCCAGAAGGTGCAGTCGATTTCCGACAAACTGTGCCTGTCGCCCAAGACCGTGAACACCTACCGCTATCGCATCTTCGAGAAACTCGCCATCAGCAGTGATGTTGAATTGACCCTGCTCGCAGTGCGTCACGGCATGGTGGACGCCAGCGCCTGACATGACCACACCGTTTGATCCAAGTGCCTTCCTCTCGACCTGCAGTGGCCGCCCCGGCGTGTACCGCATGTTCGACAGCGAGGCGCGCCTGCTCTACGTAGGCAAGGCCAAGAACCTGAAAAGCCGTCTGGCGAGTTACTTTCGCAAGACCGGTCTGGCGCCCAAAACCGCCGCCCTGGTCGCGCGCATCGCCCAGGTCGAAACCACCATCACCGCCAATGAAACCGAAGCGCTGCTGCTTGAGCAGACGTTGATCAAGGAATGGCGGCCTCCGTATAACATCCTGCTGCGCGACGATAAATCCTATCCCTACGTGTTCTTGTCGGACGGCGCTTTCCCACGGCTGAGCATTCACCGTGGCGCGAAGAAGCAGAAGGGCAAGTATTTCGGGCCTTACCCGAGCGCAGGTGCCATTCGTGAGAGCCTGAGCCTGCTGCAGAAAACGTTCTTTGTGCGCCAGTGCGAAGACAGCTTCTACAAAAACCGCACACGGCCATGCCTGCAATACCAGATCAAGCGCTGCAAGGCGCCCTGCGTGGGGCTGGTTGAACCTGCCGAGTACGCCGAGGATGTGCGTCACTCGGTGATGTTCCTCGAGGGGCGCAGTAACGCGCTCACCGATGAGCTGTCGGGGGCCATGGAAATCGCCGCCAGTACCCTGGATTTCGAGAAGGCTGCCGAACTGCGCGATCAGATCTCCTTGCTGCGCCGCGTCCAGGACCAGCAAAGCATGGAAGGCGGCACCGGCGAGGTCGACGTGATTGCGGCGTTCGTCAACCCGGGAGGTGCCTGTGTGCACCTGATCAGCGTGCGTGGCGGGCGAGTGCTGGGCAGCAAGAATTTTTTCCCGCAGACCGGCATCGACGAAGACGTCTCCGAGGTCATGGCGGCGTTCCTCGGCCAGTACTATGTGAGCAGCCCCGAGCGCGACCTGCCGTCGGAACTTATCGTCAACGTGGTCCACGAGGATTTCCCGACCCTGATCGAGGCGATCCACGAACTGCGCGGACGCGAGCTGGACATCAGCCATCGCGTTCGCGGCACCCGGGCCCGCTGGCAGCAACTGGCCGTGACCAACGCCGAGCAGGCCCTGGGCGCACGCCTGGCCAATCGACAGCACGTTGCCGCGCGCTTCGAATCCCTGGCCGAGGTGCTCAACCTGGACGAGCCACCGCAGCGCCTGGAGTGTTACGACATCAGCCACTCCAGCGGTGAGGCCACCGTGGCCTCTTGCGTGGTGTTCGGCCCTGAAGGCCCGATCAAGGCCGACTACCGGCGCTACAACATCGAAGGCGTCACCGCCGGCGATGACTACGCCGCCATGCACCAGGCGCTCACGCGGCGCTTCAGCAAGTTGAAGGACGGGGAGGGCAAGTTGCCCGATATCCTCCTGGTGGACGGTGGCAAGGGTCAGTTATCCATGGCCCGCGACGTTCTCAACGAACTGGCGGTGCCCGACCTGATCCTGCTTGGCGTGGCCAAGGGCGCCACGCGCAAGGCCGGTTTCGAGACGTTGTACTTGAATGATGCCGCCCATGAGTTCACCTTGAAGGGCGATTCCCCGGCACTGCACCTGATTCAACAGATCCGCGACGAAGCCCACCGCTTCGCCATTACCGGCCACCGTGCGCGTCGCGGCAAAACCCGCCGAACCTCAACCCTGGAAGGCGTTGCAGGGGTCGGCCCGACGCGTCGTCGCGACTTGCTTAAACATTTTGGTGGCTTGCAGGAGCTCTCCCGTGCCAGCATTGACGAAATAGCCAAAGCACCCGGTATCAGTAAAAAGCTCGCTGAATTGATTTATGCCAGTCTGCACAGCGAATAGAATGCCTTCTCACCTCGTAGCCAGTTGTGCCGATGAATATCCCTAATCTGATCACCGTTCTACGCGTCCTGCTTATCCCGATCTTCATTTTGTTGTTCTATTTGCCCTATGAATGGAGCTACGCCGCGTCCAGTTCGGTATTCGCCTTTGCCGCCGCCACCGACTGGCTCGACGGCTACCTGGCCCGCCGCCTGGAACAGAGCACGCCCTTCGGCGCGTTCCTCGACCCTGTGGCCGACAAACTCATGGTCGCCGTGGCCCTGGTGTTGTTGGTGCAGGAGCACGGCAACCTGTGGCTGACCCTGCCGGCCGCCGTCATCATCGGCCGCGAAATCGTCGTCTCGGCCCTGCGCGAATGGATGGCCGAAATCGGCGCCCGCGCCCATGTCGCCGTATCAAACATGGGCAAATGGAAAACCGCCGCGCAAATGCTCGCGCTGGTCATCCTGCTGGCCAACCCATCGGACTTCTCGTTCTGGGTCCTGACCGGCTACGCCTTGCTGCTGGTCGCCGCAGGCCTGACCCTGTGGTCCATGCTGCAATACCTGCGCGCCGCCTGGCCTCACCTGCGCACCACCGTGGAAAAGAAATAAAACTTTTTTGAATCAAGGGGTTGACGGGTGCCGAAGATTCTATAGAATGCGCATCACCAAGCGGGAATAGCTCAGTTGGTAGAGCACGACCTTGCCAAGGTCGGGGTCGCGAGTTCGAGTCTCGTTTCCCGCTCCAAGATTCAGAAAAAAGCCACTCAGATGAGTGGCTTTTTTTTGCCTGAAAAATGTCTGTACTCATGTTGGCGAGCTACTGCGAATCGCCGTCCGGCCAAGCCACCTGCTGAACTCCAGCATTAAGGGCGATGATGTCCGCGTAGGTTCAAGCGGGCGCGATCGCCTTTATCGCCAGGATGTTCATGCGCCAACGGAGCTCTTATCCGCAATCAAGCACCCGCCAGACGCGCCCATAACGCTTGCGCCTGCGTGTTGTGATTACCCAGCCAGCGCACCAGTATCACCTCGAGATGATCAGGCTCCATTTGCGGATACAGCCTGACCAGTTCGCCCTGTTCAATCATCCCCGCGACCATGGTGTGGGGCATGCAAGCGACGCCGTGGCCATTGGCGACCATGGATTTGAGCGCCTCGGACACCGTCGCTTCGAATACCCGTTGCAGGCGTTCGGGTTGTGGGTGGCGACTGACCTGGGTGCGCGAGAGTTCGTGCAACTGGGCGCTACGGGAATAGGTCAGCCACGGAATCGGGCCATCTGATTGAGTGCAATGCTCGGCCAGTTGGGGTGTGGCCACCCAATAAAGCTCGTCGTGACCCAGCGACAGTGTTTCGAACTCCTCACGCTGGGCGTAAGCCTGCGATTCAGCTTCCCGATAAAACAGGATGAAGTCGCAGCGGCCGGACAGCAGTGCCATGTAGTAATCATCCGTGCTGCGGTAGCTGGTGTCGATGCGGGTAAACACCAGCTCGCCTGGCGGTATTGCGTGGCTGATCCAGTCCGGAAAGAAATTGCAGGCCAGGGTGTGCAGCGATGCGAAGCTCAACGGGCAATCGAGAATTTTCACGCTCTGCTCGCAGTCGCGGGCCAGACGTACCAGTTCCAGGGCGTTCGGCAGCAAGGCCCGGCCGGCGACTGTCAAGCGGATGGGATTCTTGCTGCGGTCGATCAGGACTGCGCCCAGGCGCGTTTCCAGCAATTGGATGCGTCGACTCAAGGCTGACTGCGACGATCTACGCATGCTTGCAGCGGCGGTAAATTTTCCCGTGTCTGCCAATGCAAGGAAATCCTCATACCACTCAATATCCATAGTTATTCCAATAGTCGATAGGCCGAACCGGAAAGTGAATCAATCGGCGCTATCGTTACCTTTCGATGGCTGGTTATTGTATTGATGAACCCAAGCCTGCAAAGACCCTTTGGGTGCATCGTCGATCATAAGAACAACTACCGCTTCGGGGCAATGTTATGCATAAAGTGAATGGTCTGAACGCGTTGCTCAAGACGTGCTCGCTGGCGTTGATGATGTTCGGCGCCTGCACGGCACATGCAGGTGTGCTGGAAAACGTAAAGGCACACGGTAGCCTTCGTTGTGGTGTGGCCAGCGACAAGCCGGGTTTTTCGATCATTGATAACCAGGGCCGATGGACCGGCATGGATGCGGACCTTTGCCGTGGCATTGCGGCCGCCGTGCTGGGCGATGCGAACAAGGTGGAGTTCATCGCCACCACCGGCAAAAACCGTTTCACCGCGCTGGCCTCTGGCGAGATTGACGTGCTGTCGCGTTCCACCTCATGGACGGCGGACCGCGTGGCGAGCCTGGGGGTCGACTTTACGGCGATCTGGTTCTATGACGGGCAAGGCTTCATGACGCATGCCGAGGACAAGATCGGAAAGCTCACCGACCTGGCAGGCGCGACCTTCTGCCTGTCTCCAGGCACGACCTCGGAGCAGAACCTTGCGGACTATTTCGGCAAGCGCGGCCTGACCTTCCGCACGGTGGTCATTGAGAAGAGTCCTGAACTGTTCGCCGCCTTCCAGAAAGGCCGGTGCAATGCCATCACCAACGATATGTCCGGCCTGGCGGCGCGCCGCGCGTTGTTCAACACGCCTGACGATTACCCGCTGCTGCCCGAGGTCATTTCCAAGGAGCCGTTGGGGGCCTACGTCGCGCAGGGCGACGCCGTGTGGCGCAACATCGTGACCTGGACCGCCTATGCGTTGATCACGGCCGAAGAGCTGGGCGTGGATTCCGACAACGTCGATAAACTGCACGCGGACAAAACCGCATCAGCCGATGTCGCGCGCTTGCTGGGCACCGATGGCAACATCGGCAAGGCGTTCAGCCTGGACAGCGATTGGGCGTACCGGGCGATCAAGCAGGTCGGCAACTACGCGCAGATTTATGAGCGTAACCTTGGTCCGCAAACCGGTTTGAACTTCCCCCGTGAAATGAACCGCCTCTGGAAAGACGGCGGGTTGTTGTATGCGCCACCGATCCGCTGAGTGGCCAACTTCAATCAACGAAACGGGATGTAGTCATGCTGACCCAACGTTTTAACCGTGCACGCCTGCTGAGTGCGCTGCAGCAGGGGCTTGTGCTGTTGCTGGTGGTGCTGGTGTTTTATGGCCTGGCACACAATGCAAGCCTCAACCTCAAAGCCCTGAACATTGCGTCCGGTTTCGGCTTTCTGACTGACCGGGCAGGCTACGACATCAGTTTCCAACTGATCGACTATGCGCCCTCCGACAGCTACGGGCGGGCGTATCTGGTTGGCCTGCTCAATACCTTGCTGGTGTCAGTCATCAGTATCGTGCTGGCAACGCTGGTCGGTGTGCTGCTGGGCGTCGGCCGGGTTTCGGAAAACTGGCTGGTCAACCGCCTGTGCGGGATGAGTATCGAGTTTCTGCGCAACGTGCCGTTGGTGGTGCATCTGATCTGGTGGTACGGATTGATGCTCGCACTGCCCAGTGTGCGCCAGGCTTTCTCGCTGGCAGACGTGTTCTTCCTGAGTAACGCCGGCCTGCAGGTGCCGTGGCCGCAGCAGGGCGCAGCCGTCGGCTGGGGCCTGGTATTGATGGGCGTCGGTGCGCTGTCCGCTATCGTCGCCTTCAAATTGCGTGATGCACGTGCCCGCTGGCGTGGTTTTACCCCACGCCGCTGGCCCTGGGTGATGGCGTGCGCGTTAGTGCTGCCCATGCTGGTGTACGTGATCAGCGGTACCGCGTTGCACTGGGACGTGCCGACCCGCCAAGGTTTCGGGTTTGACGGCGGTGCCACGCTGGTGCCGGAGTTGCTGGCGCTGTGGCTGGCGCTTTCTTTCTACAGCGCCAGCTACATCGCTGAAACGGTGCGTGCCGCCATCCAGGCAGTGCACCGAGGCCAGTACGAAGCAGCGAAGGCGCTGGGCTTTGTGCGAGGCACCGCCATGCGTCAGCTGATTGCACCGCAAGCGCTTTACGCCATGGTCCCGCAAATAACCAATACCTACATGAACATCGTCAAGAACTCATCGCTTGGCGTCGTGGTTGGGTTCATGGAGCTGGTGTCGTCGACCGGCGGCACAACGTTAAACCAGACGGGTCAGGCTATCGAATGCATTGTGCTGGTGATGGCGACCTATTGCGTGATCTGCCTGGTGATTTCCCTGGCGATGAACGTCTACAACTATCGCATCAGCAAGCGGGGGCACTGAGCATGAACGAACTGACTCATGTCGTCCCGGTGCGTTTGCCACCCCAGGCGACGCCCTCGGTGCGCGCCTGGCGCTGGGTGCGCCAGTCGATGTTCCCCAGTGTCGGCCACTCGCTGCTGACCCTGCTGGTACTGGCTCTGCTGGCATGGTGCATCCCCAAGGCACTCAACTGGCTGGTGCTGGACGCGACGTTCGTCGGCAGCACCCGTGACGCCTGTAATCCTCACGCAGCCTGCTGGTTGCCGGTCATCGAACGCTGGAACCTCTTCGTTTACGGTTTCTATCCAGAAGCTCAGCGCTGGAGAGTCAACCTGGCATTCCTGCTGGCCGTCGGCGCGTTCGTCCTGTTGTTTTTCAAACGTCTGGACCGCCGTGCCTTGCTGGCGTACCTGGTGATGTTGCCGCTGCTGATGTGGTGGCTGCTCAAGGGCGGAGCAGGTCTGCCAGGCGTCTCGTCGACGCAGTTTGCCGGCATGACCGTGACCGTGATGCTGGGCACCATCGGCATGATTTTCGCGCTGCCGCTGGGCATTCTGCTGGCGCTGGGACGGCGCTCGAAGAAGCCGGTCATCCGTCTTCTCTGCGTGCTGTACATCGAGCTGGTGCGCTCGGTGCCGGTGATCAGTCTGTTGTTCATGGCGTCGCTGATGATCCAGCTGTTCCTGCCGCCAGGCGTGGCGTTCGACATTCTGCTGCGGGTGCAGGTGGTGCTGATCCTGTTCACCGCCGCCTACATGGCCGAAACCGTGCGCGGCGGCTTGCAGAGCCTGCCCAAGGGGCAATACGAGGCAGCACAGGCGCTGGGCTTCGGTTACTGGAAAACCATGGGGCACATCATCCTGCCGCAGGTGCTCCGACAAACCATACCGCCGTTGCTGACCCAGTTTATCGGCCTGTTCAAGGAAACCACGCTGGTGATGGTTGTCGGCGTGCTGGACATCGTCGGCATCGCCAGCAGCACAGCGGCGTCGGCTGAATGGGCGGGGCATGACCACGAGATCTACATCTTCCTTGCCCTGTACTTTTTCATTATTTGCTTCGCGTTGTCGCGCTATGCCCGCCATCTCGAAAATAACCTGGAGCATGACCGCTCATGAGCATCGCCAATCACACCGATAGCGGTCCTATCGTGCGTATCGAAAACCTCAACAAGTGGTACGGACAGACTCACGTGCTGCGTGACATTTCATTGTCGGTGGCGGCCGGCGAGAAGTTGGTGATCTGTGGACCTTCGGGCTCCGGCAAGTCCACCCTTATTCGCTGTATCAACCAGCTCGAGCAGCACCAGCAGGGCACGATCGAAGTGTTGGGCCAGGCACTCGACGGCAAGCGTCTGGAGCAGTTGCGTCGCCAGGTGGGTATGTGTTTCCAGAGCTTCAATCTGTTCCCGCACCTTACGGTGCTGAAGAACTGCACCCTTCCTCAAACGGCCAACCTGGGTGTGCCGGTGGACGAAGCCATTGAGCGCGCCTTGCAGTTGCTGGACAAGGTGAAGATGCGTGATCACGCCAACAAGTATCCCTCGCAGCTGTCCGGCGGCCAGCAGCAACGTATTGCCATCGCGCGAGCGCTGTGCATGCAGCCACGGATCATGCTGTTCGATGAGCCGACCTCCGCACTGGACCCGGAAATGATCGCCGAAGTGCTCGAGGTGATGACCGGCCTGGCCGAAGATGGCATGACCATGATCTGCGTGACCCACGAAATGGGGTTCGCTCGCAAGGTCGCCGACCGTGTGGTGTTCATGGATGGCGGAGAAATCATTGAACAGGCGCCGCCTTCAGAGTTTTTCCATGCGCCGCAGTCGCCACGCACGCAGCGCTTCCTCAACCAGATTCTGAACCATGGGGCGCAGCCGGCATGACGTCTCCTATCGCAATCGCGTTGCACGGTGGTGCCGGCGTACTGCAAGCGGGCGTTTTGAGCGCCGAAGACGAGAACGCTGTGCACGCCAGTCTGTTGAGTGCGCTCAAGGCCGGACTGAGCATCCTGGAGGAGGGCGGCAGCGCGCTCGACGCTGCCCAGGCAAGCGTGGTGGAGCTTGAGGAATGTCCCTGGTTCAACGCCGGCAGAGGCGCCGTATTCACGGACAAGGGCGATCATGAAATGGACGCCGCGATCATGAGCGGTGACAACCGTGAAGCAGGCGCCGTGGCCGGGATCCATTTTGCGCGCAACCCCATCAAGGCTGCGCGTGCGGTGCTTGAGCACAGCGACCATGTGCTGTTGTCCGGCGTCGGTGCCGACCAGTTTGTTGCCGCCCAGGCGCTGGAGCATGTCGACAATGCCTGGTTCGACACCGAACTGCGTCGCAGGCAATGGCAAGCCCAGCGCCTGAACCCGCAAGCGCTCAGCCTGGAACCCGGTGGCATTGAGAAAAAATTCGGCACCGTGGGGGCTGTGGCATTGGACCGCAGCGGCCAGGTGGCCGCGGCGACGTCCACGGGAGGTATTACCAACAAGCGTTACGGACGCATCGGTGATACGCCGCTGATTGGTGCCGGCACTTGGGCCGACAATCGCAGCGCGGCCATTTCCGCCACCGGGCATGGCGAGTTTTTCATTCGATGTGCCGTCGCCCACGACATCGCCGCACGCATGCGTTACACCGGGGCCAGACTGCGCAAGGCGTGCGACCAGGTGGTGCTGGGCGAGCTGAAAGCGCTGGGCGGCAATGGCGGCGTGGTTGCCGTGGCCCCTAACGGCGACACCGCGCTGGTGTTCAATACACCCGGCATGTACCGCGCCTGGCGCGATGCCGAGGGCGGGCTGCATACGGCGATCTACGCCGCAGAGGATCGGTTGCACGTTCAAGAGGCAACGACCTGAGCGTTTTGACGAATGTTGATGTTGTGATGAAGACCCCTTCAACCTGGAGCGCAATGATGAAAATAATAAAAACGTTAAAGAACGCCAAAGGTGTTCTGCTGTGTGTCCCCTTGTCCATCGCACTGTACGGATGTCAGCAGTTACCGCCGAAAACGGTGGTCGCCAACGCTGACGCCGTATTGGATGCACCGGTTAAAAAAGTAGGCAATCAACAACTGCTCGTCCGTGGCCCGAGCGGTGAAGGTGTGATTCCGGTGTTTGCCAGTGGCGATATCAATGCGGTCGCGCCGGACGTCACGAACGTGTTTATCGTCATACATGGCACCCTCAGAAACGCCGATACCTATTTCGCAACGGGTCAACAGATCCTCGCCGGCGCTGGATCGCTGGGTAAAGGGGCAATGATGGTTGCCCCGCAATTTCTGACGGCTGCGGATGTGAAAGCCTTCTCCCTGCCTGCCCGGAGTCTGGCATGGACGCAGGAGGGCTGGAAAGGCGGAGAGCCGGCGGTCGGCCCTGTACCCCTCAGTTCCTTTGCGGCGCTTGACGCGTTGCTCGAACATTTTGCCGATAAACGTCAGTACCCGGCGCTGTCCAGCGTGGTGTTGATGGGGCACTCGGCCGGCGCGCAGATTCTGCAACGTTATGCCGTGGTGGGACGCGCCGATCCGATATTGGCGCGTGCCCATATCGATCTTCGCTACGTGGTTGCCAATCCATCCAGCTATTTGTACTTCAGTGACGAGCGGCCCGACAGCCAGGCTATCGCCGGTGGTGCGTGCCCGGAAGCGACGAAATGGAAATATCAACTCAAGGATGCTCCGCAATACGTGTCGTCGCAGAATGTGGAAACGCTGGAGTCCGACTATGCCGCGCGCAATGTCGTCTACCTGCTCGGTGAAGCAGACACAGACCCGTACAAGCACTTCATCGATCGTTCATGCGCGGGTATGGCACAGGGGCCTTATCGGCTCGCGCGAGGACGCTCTTATTTCGATTACATGAAAAAACGGCACCCGGCGCACTTGAAACAGAAGGTTGTGATAGTGCCAGGCGTCGGCCACGATAATTTGAAAATGTTTACGTCCAACTGCGGGATGGCCGTATTGTTTGACCAACCGACACCCAAGACCTGTCCGGTCATAACCGGCGCTAAATAACTGGCGCGAACTCAAAGAGTCTTTTGATAGCGCTCTATGAGTCAGCGCGTCAATAAGACAGTCCGTGTTTAGATACTGTTAGTCAACAGGTCAGACAGTCCTGGACGTTTGATTAATATCGGGGTGACCCGTCAGTGAGCATCATTGATGGGCTGACCCGCGAACCAACTCAACTATAAAAAATCGCCGCTTATCGCTGCGGTATTAATAAAACACGTCCGTTGACACACTATTTGGGGGCAGTATGAACAAGCAAACTCTGGTGGTGGCCATTGCGCTCGCCAACGTATCTTCGTTCAGCGTATATGCCGGCGAGGCGGCAGGCGCAGGCGACTTTATCTCTGGGTCCAAGGCAAGCATCAGCTCGCGCACTATGTATTTCAATAATGACAACCGCGCCGGTGGTGCGGATCAGAAGGAAGCCGCCCAAGGGCTGCTCTTCAATTATGCGTCGGGTTATACCCAGGGCACGATTGGCCTGGGCGTGGACGCTCAAGTGCTCACGGGGATTCATCTGGATGGGGGCAGGGGGCATCATCCGGATAAAAATACGTTTTCTCCAAGCGACTCGGATGGCTCTGCTGAACAGACCTGGAGTCGCGCGGGCGCCAACGTGAAGGTCAAACTCGCGGATACAACGTTGAGGGTGGGCAATGCGCTAAGTCCTGAACTGCCGATTCTCAATGCCAGCGAAAGTCGTGTGCTGCCGCAGACTTTCCAGGGCGGTATGCTGACGTCCAAAGTATTCAATGATGTAACGCTGAACGTTGGCAAGATCACGGACGCTGTTGGCCGTGCCTCCAGCAATAGTTCCGGACTCTCTGTATCCGGCGCGACAAAGGACTCCAACAGTTTCCAGTTCGCGGGCGCCGACTGGAAAATCACCAGGAACTTGACCGCTCAAGCCTATCACGCTCAACTCAAGGATTTTTACAATCAAACCTTCCTCGGCCTCGTTTATCTGGTGCCGATTGGCAATGATCAAACCTTGAAAACCGACCTGCGTTACTTCGATAGCAACTCCGATGGCAAGAATGGTCAGGCGGGCTATCGCTTCAACAACAATGGTGGTTACGCAAAAGATGCAGGTGAGGTTTCCAACAAGACATGGAGTGCCATGTTTACGTATGCCCTCGGTGGTCACTCCATTATGGTCGGTCATCAGCGCGTGAGTGATGATGGCGGGTTTGTGTGGGTCAATAATGGAAGCATCGCCGACAGCCGTGGGCGTAACGAGGGACAGGGCGGGTCGGATTTCTACCTGTTCACCAACAGCATGATCAATCAGTTCGCCCGTGCCGGGGAAAATACGACATTCGGCCAATACAGCTTCAATTTTGCTTCCGTGGGCATTGCCGGTTTGAAAATGAGCGCCGCCTACTTGCACGGTGATGACATTAAAGACGTGAAAAACGGCAGTGATCATTCTGAATGGGAACGCGACATGCGCGTTGCTTACACCGTGCAGGAAGGACCGCTGAAAAACCTGAGCGCAACGCTGCGACACGGTGTGTATCGAGGTGACGGCTCGGGGGGATCCAATACCGATCAAACCCGCCTTATTTTCGATTACACCTACAACTTCATGTAAGGCCAATCGGAGGAGAAATTGCGTTCGGTAGCGGGGGGAGGTCGTTAGAACCCGAGGCTTATAACAGCTCTCGGAACCGACTCCCGCTGATTCGCTAAGGTATCGACGAAACGGATGGCCATTTTCGCGCGCCCAGTTGGGTCGAATAGAAAGTTTTCGGGTTCGTCTCTGTAACACCACTGTCTATAACGTGCGTATTTGAAATGGAGTGCTACGGCTATGAAATATTGGCTTTTAATATTGATTGCAGGCGTATTGTCCGTCTCGTCGCTCAACGCTGGAGCGACGCAAATAAAGACGCCTTCGTCATACGCGCAGTCAACGTTCATCGTGTTATGTGATTGTAATACCCATCTGAAGCGCACGCTGATCGAGCATGAAATCAATAAAGCCGGCGGAAAAGTTCTGTTCATGTATGAAGACCTTGGCGGATTTGCCGTCAAAACGTCGAAGTCAGACGATCCTGACCAACTTGAGCGCAGGTTACGTGGCATACGCGGAGTCAAGTCGATAGAGCGTGATGGCGAGGCTGGCGTCAATACAGGAAGCTGAATGCGTCAAACCTCTGTCGTGCTTTATGGTCCGCGTTGGGTCGCTGTCAAGTTGGTGTAGGCGACAAGCTCCCGGTAACGTGTCCAACCCCGCAGGTGCTTGATTGTTCATGACCGATACCTGTGTCACCGCCTACCGCTTCGGCTGTTCGGCTCGGCTGGTTTCCTTGATCGCAAAGAACAGACAGCGCAGAGCTTCACGATCCTGTTCTGACAATAAACGGTAGTAGCGGATCAGTCGCTCTTCCTCTCGGCTGAGCTGTTGGGGGCGCAAGGTTGTGCCGAGGGCGGTAAGCAGTGAGGGGAAAAACGAAGTATTCAGCATGATCCAGGTTCTTCATGAGATGAATGGAAATGTGGGCTTCTTGCCCTGAACAGCTGAATACATAACGTCTCTTTTGGAAAAGGGCTCGTCATTTTTCGTGACTGTTGGGTTTTTCGGATGGGGCTGTCGGAAGTGTTTGGCGAAGGTGTAGGAGCGATCTTTCAAGGCCGGGCGACCAGGTCAAGCTTGCACAACCAGGAGCGTATGGCTTCAACCAGTTCTATCTTGCACTCCACCGGCAACCAGTGCCCGCCGGGCAGGCGGGTCACGGTGAGATCTGCGCAGGCCGCTCGCATTGGATCGCCCAGCTGATTACCGTTGATGGTGTTCATCTGATCGTAATCGCCGTTCACAAACAGGACTGGCAATGACAAGCGGCCGCCGTTGCGCGCGCGGTGCGCATACTCAATGTTGGCATCGTCGTTTAAATACCATGCGCAGGGCGCGCGGAAACCCTGCGCCTGGAAATTGCGCACCAATTCGGCGAAGTCTGCCTGCGGCCAGAGCGCCAGGTCTGGCTGGGTGAGGGGAGCCCGGTGCGCTTGGCCAAATCGCCCGCCTTTGCGGGTGACTTCGGCATTGGCTGCAACCTTGCCGATACTCGCCGGGTCGCCTCGTCGATAAATCGACGCCAGCGATGCGGCTTTATCCGCATCAAGATCAGCGACAGCACACGCAAAGTGCGTGGTGTAGTAGCGGTAATAATCCCATTGGCCGTCCGGATACGTGTCCGCCGGATAGATCGAGCGGTCAACCAGTGGGACGAGCGTCGGCAAGGCGTTAGTGGTGGGGAAGTACGGCACCGAAATCAATACAACACCGCGGCTGCGCTGAGGTTCATGGGCGACCAGTTCACCCGCCACGACGCTGCCCCAGTCGTGGCCCACCCAAATGGCGGGCATGCCACCGAGATGGTCATGAAGCTCTGCCATGTCGGCCACGATGTTTTCAAGGGTGTAGGCACCAGTGAGCGCGGGCGCGGAAGAACGGCCATAACCGCGCATGTCGGGTGCAACGCAGTGCCAGCCTTGTGCAGCGAACGCTTGTATCTGTGCGCGCCAGATCAGGCTGAGTTCCGGCCAACCGTGCAGGAACACCATCAATGGCCCATCGACCGGACCCATCTCTACATAGTGCGTCGTATGGCGGGGGGTAGTGAGAACACGCGAGGTCAGCTTGGAAGTGGACACGGTATCTCCTCATGCTACGTCGGCTGATGAACGCAAAGCGGCCACACTGTAGTGAGCGGCAGGCTTCATGGTTCGTTCCATGTTGCGCGCACACCATATTCCGTTTTTTTTCAGCGCACAGGGGCTCGGACCCCCGGGCCGGTCATCCAATGGTCATAAAACAGACGGAAGGCACATAAGGATTCTAAAGTTGAGAGGGAGTGGGCAGATAACCCCTATGTCGCCTATATCCGCAACACTGTTCAAGGATCGAACTCATGACCCAGCGTCAATCCGTCCGCATTACCCTTCCTGGTCATCCGCGTTTTTGCTGGTTTGCTCTTATCCCGGTAGTGCCTGCCGTGGTGTGGTTGCTGGTGCAATCAGCCTCCACGGCCAACCTGGTGGCGTGTGCGGTACTGGTGCTGGTGGGGCTCGGTGCCTGTGCCTGGAGCACCGGTTCACAGCGCAAGGCGGTGTTGCGCACGACGTCGCGGGCCCAGGCGGATCAGTCAACGGTGGACGCAGCGCACAACGGCATGGCTTCTCGCGCGCAGCTCGATGAAGTGTTGCTGGGCGCCATGCCGATCTGGGCCAAGCAGGTGGAAAGCTCGCGGCATCAGACTGAAGAAGCGATTGTAAGCCTGGCCAACCGTTTCACCGGGATCGCCACGCGGTTGCAGGACACGGTACAGGCATCGCAGCAGGCTGCCGGCGAACTGGACGGGCAGTCCGCCGATGGCGCGCTGGAGGTGCTGGCGCGCAGTGACAGCGAGCTGAGCCAGGTGATCAACTCGCTCAAGGCCACTCAGACCAGCCGTGACCAGACCCTGGCCCAGGTCCGCAGCCTCACCGCCTATACCAAGGAACTGCGCGCCATGGCCGCCGACGTGGCGGCGATTGCCGCGCAGACCAACCTCCTGGCCCTCAACGCAGCCATCGAGGCGGCGCGTGCCGGTGAGGCAGGGCGCGGCTTTGCGGTGGTGGCCGATGCGGTGCGCAGCCTGTCGAACAAATCCAGTGAAACCGGCCAGCAGATGTCGGCCAAGGTCGACATCATCAATAACGCCATCACGCAATTGGTGCAGGCCGCATCCAGCAGTGCCGACCAGGACAGCCACTCGGTGGCCGAGTCGGAAAACAGTATTCAACGCGTACTCGAGCGCTTCCAGAACATCACCGGGCGCCTGGCGGACTCTGCCGACCTGCTCAAGCAGGAAAGCTACGGCATCCGTGATGAGATGACCGAAGTGCTGGTCAGCCTGCAATTCCAGGACCGGGTCAGCCAGATCCTCAGCCACGTGCGAGACAACATGCAGGCCTTGCATGACCACCTCCTGCAAGCCAGCCAGGCGCCGGACCAGGCGGTGGGCGTCGATGCCCGGCAGTGGCTCGCGCGGATGGAAGCCACCTACGCCACCGACGAGCAACGGCGCCTCCATCACGGAGCGGCGGCCGCGCAGCAGAACTCTCAAGACATCACCTTCTTTTAGGAGCACATCATGGCAAAGAATGTATTAGTGGTCGACGACTCCAGCAGCGTGCGGCAAGTGGTCGGCATCGCCTTGAAAAGCGCCGGCTACGACGTCATCGAGGCCAGCGACGGCAAGGATGCCCTGAGCAAGCTTACCGGGCAGAAGGTGCACTTGATCATCAGCGACGTGAACATGCCCAACATGGACGGCATCACCTTCGTCAAGGAGGTCAAGAAGCTGGCCAATTACAAGTTCACCCCGATCATCATGCTGACCACCGAGTCCCAGGAATCGAAGAAGGCCGAGGGCCAGGCCGCCGGTGCCAAGGCATGGGTGGTCAAGCCGTTCCAGCCGGCGCAGATGTTGGCGGCAGTGTCTAAACTGATCCTGCCTTGATCCCGGCGCCAGGGAGGCTCCCATGCCGATTACCACTGAAACAGTCGACGATACTGCCTGCGTGCGCATCGACGGCGAGCTGACCATCTACACCGTAGCGGAACTGGCGGCTGCGCTGCTGCCCCGGATCGGCGCGACTCCCCGCCTGGAGCTGGATCTGTCGCAGGTCACGGAGATGGATGGCGCCGGTTTGCAGTTGCTCGCAGTGGTCCAGCGTGAGGCGGGCGTTGCCGGTACGGCCTTGAGTGTGACCGGCCAAAGCCAGGCGGTCATGCACGCACTGCAACTGTGCCGTAGCGCAGGCTTGTAGTCGCCACTTCCCATGTTTTTTTGATCGACAAGGACAGTCCAGGTGAGCATCAATCTCGATCAGGCACAGCAGACATTCATCGTTGAGGCACGCGAGCTGTTGCAGGCCATGGAGCAATCCCTGCTGCAATTGGAAAGCGAGCCCGGCGACCAGGATGCCATCGGCGCGATTTTCCGCGCCGCACACACCATCAAGGGTTCGGCGGGCCTTTTCGGTCTGGCGTCGATCGTGGGGTTCACGCATATCGTCGAAGACGTGCTTGACCGCCTGCGCGAAGGCAAGGTAGCGGTGGACGCCGCGTTGATCGCGCTGCTGCTCAAATGCGGCGACCACATGCTCGAACTGGTCGAAGTGGTCGCCAACCGCGGTGAGGCGCCGACGCCTGCAGCGCTGGAGCGCGGTGAGGCATTGCGCGAGGCACTGAGTGCCTATCAGCCGATGCGAACCGCCGCTGCCGGCGTCGAAACCGCAGAGGTGGCCGACGACGCGGCGGTCGACGTGCTCTGGCATCTCTCCCTGCGCTTTGGCGTCGACGTGTTCCGTAACGGCATGGACCCGCTGTCGTTTTTGCGCTACCTCGAGACCCTGGGTCAGGTGCTGCAGGTCACCACCCTGACCGACAGCATCCCGCCCATGGACCGCTGGGACCCGGAAAGCTGCTACCTGGGGTTCGAGATCGACCTGCGTTCGACGGCCAGTCACGCCACCCTCAACGAAGTGTTCGACTTTGTGCGTGACGACTGCGAGGTGCACATCAGTGCGGTCGACGAAGCGCCCGGCAGCACGGCGGTCGCCGCCGGCGACCAGGTCACCCAGGCAGAGCAGAGCCTTGTGGCGGCGACACCGCAGCGTTCTGCGCCAGCCAGCGAAGCGAAACCCCGCGACGGCAATTACGTGCGGGTCAACGCCGACAAGCTCGACGAGCTGATCAACCTGGTCGGCGAATTGGTGATCGCCAGTGCCGGCTCAAGCCTGCTGGCCCGCTCCTGTAATAACGACCCTTTGCAAGAGGCGACCTCGACGGTATCGGCTCTGGTGGAAGAAATCCTCGATGGCGCCCTGCACCTGCGCATGATCCCCATTGGTGACACGTTCAACCGTTTTCGCCGTGTGGTGCGCGATATCAGCCAGGAATTGGGCAAGGACATCGAACTGAGCATCAGCGGTGCGGACACCGAGCTGGACAAGACCGTGGTCGAGAAAATCGGCGACCCGCTGATGCACCTGCTGCGCAACGCCATGGACCACGGTATCGAAAGCGCCGAGGCGCGACAGGCGGCCGGCAAGCCGACCAAGGGCCATTTGAGCCTCAATGCCTACCATGACTCCGGGAGCATCGTCATTGAAATCGCCGACGACGGCGCCGGGCTCAACCGCGAACGCATCCTGCAAAAGGCCCAGGAACGCGGGCTGGTGGCCAGCGGCGCGGTGCTGACCGACCAGGAGATCTACAACCTGATCTTCGAAGCGGGTTTCTCCACCGCCGAGGCGGTGACCAACCTGTCCGGGCGGGGCGTCGGCATGGACGTGGTCAAGCGCAATATCACCTTGTTACGCGGCACCGTCGACCTGGACAGCCGCCCCGGCGAGGGCACGGTGGTGCGCATCCGCTTGCCGCTGACCCTGGCGATCATCAATGGGTTTCTGGTCGGCATCGACCAATCCACCTATGTGATTCCCCTGGACATGGTCCAGGAATGTATCGAACTGGATGAACGCCAGCGCCAGTCCAGCCGCGACGACGGCTATCTGGACCTGCGTGGCGAGGTCTTGCCGCTGGTGGACCTGCGTGAACACTTCAGCCACGAAGGGCCGGCCGCACGGCGCCAGAACGTGGTGGTGGTGCGCTACGCCGAGCACAAGGCCGGGCTGGTGGTGGATGACCTGCTCGGTGAGTTCCAGACCGTGATCAAACCGTTGGGCAAGCTGTTCGGCGCGCTGCGCGGCATCAGCGGCTCGACCATATTGGGCAGCGGCGCGGTGGCCCTGATCCTGGATGTACCGGCACTGCTCAACCAACTCGTACAACTGGAAGCCCGCACGCCCCAGGCGCCTCAATCGCCGCCGGTCGTCGCTCGCTGACGCATAAGCAATTCCATGGAGGTTCCCCGATGAAATGGTTCTACGATCTTAAAATTTCCACCAAGCTGATCAGCTCGTTCCTGGTGGTCCTGGCGCTCACTGCGGCCATGGGTGGCTTCGCCATCCTCCAGCTCGGCGCCGTCAACCAGGCGGCCCAGGACATCAGGGGCAATTGGATGCCTTCCATGCGCGCAGCGGCCGGCATGCGTTTTTTTGCCGCCAACTATCGCTTGAAAGAAAACCGCCACCTTGCGACCGACATCGCCGAGGAAAAGGCCCAGGCCGAACGTGAGGCCGCCGACGCGCGCCAACAGTTCGACACCCGCATGGGCACCTACGAGCAGTTGCTGTCGAACGACGAAGATCGCCAACTGCTGGCCAGCGTGAAAAGTGCGTGGGACGCGTATCTGGCGAGCAGCAAGCAAGTGCTCGAGTTTTCCCGGCAGAACCAGGAAGTCCAGGCACGTGGTTTGCTCAGGGGAGAGTCCAAGGGGCATTTCGATGAGGTAACCAGCCGCCTGCAGAAAATGATCGAGATCAATGATGCCGGGGCGACGGTTGCGGGTGACAAGGGCTCGGCGCTGTATGAAAACGCACGCCTGTCGATCAGCGCGGTACTGGTCGCGGCCTTGTTGATCGGCCTGGGCCTGGCGGTATTCATCGCCCGGATTATTTCCCGCCCGTTGAGGCAGGCCGCAACCGCCGCCGAACAATTGGCCGAAGGCAACCTCAATGCCCACATCGAGCCGGGTGCCAAGGATGAAACCGGCATGGTGCTCAACGCCATGCGCAACATGGTCGGCAAGCTGGCGCATATCATCGGCGAAGTGCGTAACGCCGCCGACAACCTGGCCAGCGCCTCCGAACAGGTCAGCGCTACGGCGCAATCGATGAGCCAGGCCACCAGTGAACAGGCCGCCAGTGTCGAGGAAACCAGCGCCTCGGTGGAGCAGATGAGCGCCAGCATCAACCAGAACACCGAGAATGCCAAGGTCACCGATGGCATGGCCAGCAAGGCCGCCAAGGAAGCCACCGAAGGCGGCGAATCGGTACAGCAGACCGTGGTGGCGATGAAGAAAATCGCCCAACGCATCAGCATCATCGATGACATCGCCTACCAGACCAATCTGCTCGCCCTCAACGCCGCCATCGAGGCCGCTCGGGCCGGCGAGCACGGCAAGGGCTTCGCCGTGGTGGCCGCCGAAGTGCGCAAGCTGGCCGAGCGCAGCCAGGTCGCGGCCCAGGAAATCGGCGAGCTGTCGTCCAGCAGCGTGGACATGGCTGAGAAGGCCGGCAAGCTGCTTGACGAAATGGTGCCGTCCATCAACAAAACGTCCGACCTTGTGCAGGAAATCAGCGCCGCCTCCGAAGAACAGGCCGCCGGTGTCGGGCAGATCAACACCGCGATGACCCAGCTCAACCAGGTGACCCAGCAAAATGCGTCGAGCAGCGAGGAACTGGCGGCCACGGCCGAAGAAATGAGCAGCCAGGCCGAGCAATTGCAGCAAGCCATGAGCTTCTTCGTGCTCGATTCAACCCCAAAGTCCGCGGTTCAAAGCAGCGGCGTCGACAGCCCCGGCAGCAAGCCCAGCCGTCAGCCGCCGCGCCCGAAACCACAGGCACCGCGCAAGGCCTTCGCCTACAACATGGCCGGCGCACCTGACGAATCGGACTTCACCCGCTTCTGATCCCACGATCGATACGGGCCTACAAGGAGAGTGACATGGGCGCAGTGATGACGACTCGGCATACCGCGGTTGCGGTGGATGAGGACGCGCAATACCTGACCTTCATGCTTGGCGGTGAAATGTTCGCCATCGGCATTCTGGGCATCAAGGAAATTATCGAATACGGCAGCCTGACCGTGGTGCCGATGATGCCGGCGTTCGTGCGCGGAGTGATCAACCTGCGCGGCGCGGTGGTGCCGGTGGTGGACTTGTCGGCGCGCTTCGGGCGGGCCAACTCGGCCATCACCCGGCGCTCCTGCGTGATCATCATCGAGGCGAATACCGACGACGGCCGGCCCCAGGATATCGGGTTGCTGGTCGACACCGTGTCCGCCGTTCAGGAGATCCCCGCCGCGCAGATCGAGCCGCCGCCCAGTTTCGGCGCGCGGATTCGCGCCGATTTCATCGGTGGCATGGCCAAGGTCGACTGCAAGTTCGTGATTGTGCTGGAGGTGGACAAGGTGCTGTCCATCGATGAGATGTCCAGCCTCGCCGAGGACGGCCAGGCGGCGGCCCTCGACCTCGATCCGCGTTGAGTCCCGACCATGCCAGATACCGCCTCCATCGACGATCGTGAATTCGGCCAGTTCCAGAGCTGGCTGTACCACGCGGCCGGCATCAACCTGTCGCCGGCCAAGAAAGCCCTGGTGGCCGGGCGCCTGTTCAAGCGCCTCAAGCACTACGAGCTGCACAGCTACGGCGAGTACTTCAAGCTGATCATGAGTGACCAACGCAAGGGTGAGCTGCAGGTTGCCTTGGATTTGCTGACCACCAACGAAACCTATTTTTTTCGCGAGCCCAAGCACTTCGACTTCCTGCGACAGCAGGTGCTGCCCGGGGCCGCGCCGGGCAAGGTATTTCGCGTGTGGAGCGCGGCCAGTTCCTCGGGCGAAGAACCCTACAGCCTGGCGATGACCCTGGCCGAGGGCCTGGGCACCACGCCTTGGGAAGTGATCGGCTCGGACATCAGCACCCAGGTGCTGGCCAAGGCGCGCAACGGCCACTACGCCATGGAGCGCGCCGCGACGCTGCCCCAGCCGCTGCTGACCAAGTATTGCCTCAAAGGCATTGGCCGCCAGGAGGGCACCTTCCTGATCGACAAGGCCTTGCGCAACCGCGTCAATTTTGTGCAGGTCAACCTGAACGAAGCGCTGCCGGCCCTGGGCGAGTTCGAGGTGATCTTCCTGCGCAACGTGATGATCTATTTCGACCAGCAGACCAAGAGCCAGGTGGTCGCGCGTCTGTTGCCGCTGCTCAAGCCCGGCGGTTATTTCATCATCAGCCATTCGGAAAGCCTCAACGGTGTCAACGACACCTTGAAGCTGGTGGCGCCGTCGATTTACCGCAAGCCATGAAAAAACCAGTCGGTGTGAGCGAAGTGGTGTTGGCGCCTGGCCAGGTCAGCTTTGCGACACGGCCGACGCGCCTGCGCACCTTGCTCGGTTCCTGCGTGGCGATCACCTTTTGGCACCCGCAACGGCGGATCGGCGGCATGTGTCATTTCATGCTGCCGGGGCGCCTGCGCAATCATCAGCCCCTGGACGGCCGCTATGGCGACGAAGCCATGGAACTGCTGCTGCGCCACGCCCAGGCCAATGGCACGGGGGCGCAGGATTACCAGGTCAAGTTGTTCGGCGGCGGCGAGATGTTTCCCGATCATCAGCGCCGCCTGCCGACCCACGACGTGGCCAGTCTGAATATTCGCGCGGCGCTGGCCCTGGCCGAGCGCTATCAATTGCACCTGACGGCCCAGGACATGGGCAGTACCGGTTACCGCACGATCATGTTCGACCTGTGGAACGGCAACGTCTGGGTCCGGCACCAACCTATGGGAACACTTCAACAAGATGCCTACCAAAAAAATCAGTGTGCTGCTGGTCGATGACTCGGCCGTGGTGCGCCAGGTACTGCTGGCGATTCTCGCTGACACGCCGGATATCCATGTGATGGGGGCCGCCTCCGACCCGATTTTCGCCATGGACAAACTCGCGCGGGAATGGCCGGATGTGATCGTGCTGGATGTAGAAATGCCGCGCATGGACGGCATCACCTTTCTCAGGAAAATCATGAGCGAGCGGCCGACACCGGTGGTGATCTGCTCGTCGCTGACCCAAAAAGGCGCGGAAACCTCCCTGCAGGCGCTGGCAGCGGGTGCCGTGGAAATCATTACCAAGCCCACGACCGGCCTGAAGAGTTTTCTGATCGAGTCGGCGGCCGAGTTGGTGGCGGCGATCCGTGCCGCGGCTAATGCCAACGTCAGGAACCTGGGAAAGCGCAGCGTCAGCGTGACGCCGTTACCGGCACCGGCCGGCAAGCTCAGTGCGGATGCAATCTTGCCCGCCGCCAATGGCCAGGCCATGGCGCACACCACCGAACGTATTGTCGCCATCGGCACCTCCACCGGTGGCACCCAGGCGCTGGAGGCGGTGCTGACGGCACTGCCGCGGGTGTGCCCGGGCATGGTGATCGTGCAGCACATGCCGGAAAAATTCACCGCCTCGTTTGCCGAGCGTCTCAACAGCGTCTGCGAGATCGAGGTGCGCGAAGCGCGCAACAATGACCGTATCCTGCCCGGCCTGGCCCTGATTGCCCCTGGCGGCAAGCACTTGATGGTCACCCGCAGCGGCGCCTATTACCACGCTCAGGTGATCGACGGGCCGCTGGTCAACCGGCACCGGCCTTCGGTGGATGTGCTGTTTCGTTCGGTGGCCAGGTTCGCTGGCAGGAACGCTACGGGCATCATCATGACCGGTATGGGCGACGACGGCGCGCGCGGGCTCAAGGAGATGCTTGATGCCGGCGCCGCCACGGTGGCCCAGGACGAGGCCAGTTGTGTGGTGTTCGGCATGCCCAAGGAGGCGATCAAGCTCAATGCCGCCCAGCGCATCATGGCGTTGGGGGATATTCATCGGGCGATTTTGCATAAGTGAACGTGAGTTCCAGGCTGCCTTGATCGTCCGTGGCACCCTAGGTGTCTACACAGCTTTGGTGCGACGCCAGATCTGTGGTTAGGGAGCAGCCTATGACTATTTTACTGCTCCACAATCCAAATGTGGGAGGGGGCTTGCCCCCGATGGCGGCCTCAGAGCCGACCAGTGATTTTGTGTCGATCCTGGCCCAACTGTGGGAGGGGGCTTGCCCCCGATGGCGGCCTCAGAGCCGACCAGGATTTTGTGTCGATCCCGGTCCAACTGTGGGAGGGGGCTTGCTCCCGATGGCGGCCTCAGAGCCGACCAGGATTTTGTGTCAATCCTGGCTCAAATGTGGGAGGGGGCTTGCCCCCGATGGCGGCCTCAGAGCCGACCAGAATTTTGTGTCGATCCTGGCCCAACTGTGGGAGGGGGCTTGCCCCCGATGGCGGCCTCAGAGCCGACCAGAATTTTGTGTCGATCCTGGCTCAAATGTGGGAGGGGCTTGCCCCCGATGGCGGCCTCGGGGCCGACCAGGATGTTGGATCAGACCGAGTACATATCCGTTTCTGCGGTAACGGCCACTTAGGGTTCCG
>NZ_CVTO01000160.1:47919-67031 GCF_900004715.1 Pseudomonas sp. 24 E 13 | reverse complement strand
TGGCCGGTTGATCTTCCACCTGGCGTACACGTTGTTCCAGCACGGCCAAGGCCTTTTGCTGCACGTCGTAGCGTTGCTTGAGTTCCAGGAGTTCCCGCTTGAGGGTTTCGATATCGGCATCCGGCGCGGCATACAGCACGGATGCGGGCAAGAGCGTACTTAAACAGATCACCGCGCGGAGCGATAACGATCGATGCATGAAAGAAGCCGTCCTTTTCCAATGCGTAAGTGTCGAGGGTCAGCGTAGTTCAATAACCGAGCGTGCGTAGGCCTTTTAGCTGGTCCAGATTGCAGTTCAATGCGCCGTTGTTCAAACCGTTATTGTTCATTACCACGTTGAGTTGGGTCATGTTGTTGACGAAGTTGCTATTGCCGGTCAAAACCGTGCCTTGCAGCACATTCCCGCCGCCGATCTGCTGCAGGCTGTTGCCCTGGTTGTGGTTGGCCTGGATCGCCATTTGCAGGCCGCCATTGTTGGCCGACACGCTGACTTGACCGGCCTTGCTGTCGCCGGTGACGGTGCCACCGGCCACGAGTACCTGACCGGACTGCACGGCGTTGGCAGGGGCAAAGCCGTCCTGAGTGACGTTGATGCCGACATGGTTGTTGGCGGTGTTGCCATCACCGGCGGCGCGCACGCTTTGGGTCACGCCCTGGCCGCTGGTCAGGCCGGCTCCGCCGATCACGTTACCGCCGCCGGCAGTGGGCGTTCCGGAACCCGCCGCACCCGTGGTTTGCACGTAGAACTGTGGGGTGATGGTGGTCTTGTCCAACTGCATGCTGGCCTTGCCGGTAATGCTGTCGCCGACCGCATTGGTCCAGGTGCTGCTCATGACAATGCCGAAGCTGATGATTCGCCCCGGCATCACATAGCGGCCACGCAGCTCGGCCATTTCCGCGTCCTTAAGTTCGATCGGTTTGAAGCCCGATGAAGCATAAGCGGGCATCGAGGCTGCCAGACACAAAACCGTCAGCCAACGGGAAGTGTTCATCTTTTGCTCCTGGAGCGTCCTGCCCCTTATTGCGCTTCTAGAAGAAGTCGCTCTGGATAAAACCGAAATCCATCAGTTCGGCGTCGCCTACGGGCCGGAACTCGTTCAGCTGGTTCTTGGCGGTCAGGGGGGCAGGCGGGTCGAGCAGGATGTTGGCCTTGTCGTAGCCTTCACCCAATACGGCGAACACGATGCCATTCCAGCCCTTGACGAAGTCATCCCGCGAATAGCGCTTGTGCCCCAGCACCGGGTCGCCGACATACACCCAGTCCTTGTCGGCCCGTTGCATCACCACGAAGTGCTTGTAGCCACGGATTTCCAGCAACACCACCACCGGGATTTTCACGGTGACCAGGGTGTCCGGGGCGATCTTGTAGCCCCGGGCGCGCATGCCGATGCTTTCGAGGTAGCGCTTCATGTCCAGCATGGAAAAACCCTGGGTACGCACCAGGTCCTGGTCGGCATTGACCAGCATGCCCTTGATGAGGTGGTCTTCGTCGACGTCCAGCCAATAGGCCTGGCGCAGGATGGTAGCGAGTGCCGCAGCACCACAGCTGAAATCGGTTTTCTGTTCCACCAGGTTGGCGAACCGGCGTTCACGGATGCTCTCGACCTTCTTGAAAATCACCGCACCGCCGGGCATGGCGGAGATCGCCATGGTGCCTGCCCAAGTGGGGCCGGTGAGCAACATCAGGAGGGTGAGGGTCGCGAAGCGCATGATCGACTGACCTGCTGGACACTGGAATAAGAAAGGGCCTTGTTGCCAAGGCCCCGTTGGATCAGAAACGCACGCCGCTGGAGCAGACGCTGCAACCTTGACCGATCGACAGGCTGTTGCTGCCCTGGTTGCCCGCGCCCGATTGCAGGTTTACACCCACGTTGCCGGAGTTGCGGTTAACCGAGTTGTCGAGGCTGGAGTTGTTGGACACGTATTGAGGCTTGCCGTAGCCGTAGCTGCTGACGGCGGTATTGAGGTAGCTGTTGTTGAGCGAGTTCTGCTCGGTGTTGGAGGCGGCGGCGATGTTCTTGCCGTCAGCGGTGGTGATTGCCAGGTTGTTTTTACCTTCGTTGCCTTGACCGGCCTGGCCGTTGTAACCCACGTTGCCGGAGTTGCCGTTGACGGAGCCGTCCAGGGACGCGTTGTTTTGCGTGCCTTTGTTGACGAAGTTGTTATTGGTGCTGGCTTGATCCACATCGATCACGGCGAACACGGTGGCAAAGTCGCCTTTGGCACTGGAGATGGCACCGGCGTTATCCGCCTGGTTGCCGGAGCCCGACTGTACGTTGACGCCCACGTTACCGCTGTTGCCGGTCACCGAGTTGTCGGCCGAGGCGTTGTTTTCGGTGTTGCTGTCCTCGAATTTGTTGCCCTGGCTTTTTTGCACATCGGTGACCACGGAGGCGACGGTGCCAGTAGGTTGAGGGGCTGGGTGCCAGCCACCACCCGCTTGAGCAGCGGCAGCCATGAGCGCGGCGAGAGCGAAAACCAGTGGTTTGAGCGCCATTTGAGGTTTCATGGTGTTTCTCCTTGCTTCTAATTAGTTGGGTTAAGTGTTGGTACGGTCTAACTAAGGTCTATCAAGCGCTTACTTGATAGTGATGCCCAGGGTGTTAGCCACTCGGTTCCCCACCCCGGCACTCTGGTTCACCTGAATCACTCCTCGGCTGCCTGTGAAGGCCTGGTCGCTGGTGACGACCTGGCGGCTGCCAGTGGTGGAGGTGGACCCTGAGTCGCTTGCCAGCGTCGTCGTGTTCTGTTGCAACAGGACGCTGTCATCGATGCTTTGCGGGCCAGGGTTCAGGCTGATCCGCACCGCATTGATCGATTGGTTATTGGCTCCGGCCGACTGATTGATGCCCAGTACGCCGTTGCCGTTGGTAAAGGAGGTGCCCAGGATCGCCGCCTTGGCGTTCAGGGACGGGTCGACGTTGCCGTCGAGCTTCTGGATATTGGCGGTGGTGGCCTGGCCACCGAGGACAATCGCGCGGCTGTTGGACATTTGCTGTTGATTGCCGGCGGCCTGGTTGATCGACAAGACACCCTCGTACTGTTTGCCGCTGCCATTGATCACGGCGGTGTTGTCAGCCAGGGCCGTTGCGCTGCCCAGCAGGGCGACTATCAACAGGAAGTGCCTCATCACTTGCCCCCCATCATGCTGCCGAGATTGTTCAAGGGGGCCATGCCGCGCTGGATCGAATCGCTGATCTGCCCACCCATTGCGTTGCCGGCGCCGGCGCCATGGCCGGCGGCAGCGCCGCTGCCCAGGGTCGACATGCCGGTGTGCGTGGCGCCCAGGCCGGACAGATTGCCGTTGGGCTGCACCGAGCGCGCAAGGCTCGAGCCGCTGCTGATGCCGCCGATGTCACGGTCGCTGAGTTCGCCGGACATGGCACTGATCACTTCTTTGCTGGGGTTGGCGTTGGCCGTGTTGGGGTAGGGGTCCGGGAGCGAGGTGCGCCCGTACATATGCCCTTGTACGGCGCGCCCCGTCACGATCACGCCGTCACCCGCCTGGCTCGGCAGGCTGGCGCCGGCACTGAGCACGCAACTGATCAGCAGTGCGTTTATCGAGGCATGAGTGAATGTGTTCACGGTGGCAATCCTTATTATTCACGCTGACCCTAAACAGCGTTGTAGGGGACAGAGCAGAAGGCGTGCCGGTTTTTATTTTTACTTTGGATTCAGCAGGTTATGGTTTTCACCGACGGTTTCGTCGGTTGTGCTGTTTCAACCCTGAAACAGTCCTCGCCCGGCGTCGTAGGCCCGGTCGCTCGTGCCAGCTGTATCAGTGATGAAACAGTGTCCATGACAAAACGATGAATCCGTCCCCGCCGGGCGATTCAAGACAGTTGGGTGTTTCAAAAATGGACAGGTCACGCGGCAGGCGCAGGCTCAGCCTTTGGGGGTTTTACGCGGAATGGAGTTGAGTACCGGGTTGCCGTCCTGATTCTGGGTCAGGTAGACCGGTAATACCTTGGGCAGGGAGGGGATGAGGTTATTGACTTCACTGAGGTTATAAATACCGCCAATGCGAATGCTCCCGGTGCCTGCGTCCGCCAGCATTACGGGTTTGTCCAGGTAGCGGTTGATCAGCGGCAGCGCATCGGCCAGGGCCAGGTTGTCGAGCACCAGTTTGCCCGTGCGCCATGCCAGGGCCGTGTCGTCAGGTTTGATCGCCGCCACGCGCGGGGTGGCGTCGCCCCGTTGGTAACTGGCCTGCATCCCCGGGGTCAGCGGCACGCTGCCATGCACCGAGTCGCTGGCGATCTGCACCGAGCCTTCAAGCAACATCACCCGCACCTGGTCGGCATACGTCCAGACATTGAACTGGGTGCCCGTCACGCGCACCTGCCCCTCGCCAGCCTGCACGACAAAGGGGTGATTGCTGTCATGGGCGACCTTGAAAAACGCCTCGCCCTTTTTCAAGCTGGCCTGACGCCGGTCCTTGTAATCGCTATAGACCAGTTCGGTGCCCAGGTTCAATTCCACCTGGCTGCCATCAGCAAGGGTGATCTTGCGCAAGCCATTGGTTGCTTCGTAGTGTTTATAGGCGCTGGGCAGCCAGCCGGCTTCCCAGCCGGTCAAGGCGGCCAGTGGCAAGGCACCCAGGCACAGGGCGGCGGCGACCGCGTAGGTGCGCCAGCGCTTGCGCGGTTTGAACGGCAACACCACCGGCGCCGGTGTGTTGCGCGGCAGATGATCGGCCACGTCCCAGACTTCCAGCATCGCCGCGTATTCGAACGCATGCAGCGGGTGAGCGTCGTGCCATTGTTCAAACGCCTGGCGCTCAGCGGCCGAGCAATCCTCGGCATGCAGGCGCATGCACCAATGCGCGGCGGCGTCGGTAATGGCGTCGTACTCGGCTTCTGAAAGGGACTGTTCGCTCATTGACTCATCCTGATTTCCCGCATTCTAACTCTCTGAAGCACACGGCGAGAACAGCAGCATGGCGATTGCACATCAATTGGAACTTATTCTTGTTTGAGCGCGCCTAAAAATTCAGGAATTAACCTGTCGTCAACCATGGAGTACTAAACATGTTGAAGAAAACCTTAGCTGCCCTGTGTGCCACCACCGCTTTGCTGAGTGCCGGCGCTGCCCTGGCCGACAAGCCGGGAGCGGGCTGGATCACCATTGAAAAAGCCATTGAGGTGGCCAAGACCAAGGCTGGGTATACCGAAGTTTATGCCGCCGAAGCCGACGATAACGGCTATTGGGAAGTCAAGGGCCGCAAATCCGACGGCACCGTCTACGAGGCTCGCATCGACGGCATGTCGGGCAATGTCCTGCGAGATCAGAAGGACTGATCCGCCCTCTGGGGGCCTGTTCAGGCCCCCACATCCAGCATGCGCCCCAGATGCGTAATCAGGTATGTGACCGAATCGGCGTTGGTGAGAATGACGTCGATGCGTTTGTCGATATTGCTCATGAACACCTGACGTGCCTCATTCAGGGTCTTTGCGCCAGTAATCCCCAGGACTTTGCGCTTGAGGTAGTGGGTGGTGGTGAAAACGCCGTAATCTTCCCAGGTATTGGAGATGTCATCCCATGTCTTGAACAGCATTCGGGCCGGCGTCAGCGTGGACAGTGCGGTCGTTTGCAAGTCATCCTGGCGGGTTTTCACTGCCTGAGCGCCAGGCTTTGCGGTATCGATCAGGTCGCGGAACGGTTCCATGCTCCGCAGGTAGGCAATGTCTTCGGTCTTGAACCGTAAATGCGTCAGTTCATGAATCAGCGTAGAAGCCCTGGCGTGAGCGAATATATCGAAGGGGGCATTCAGGATGTTGGCGTATTCAGCCAGATTCGGATCGAAGAAACGTTCGAACAAAAACACTTTGCGTTCACTGTCATCGATGAGCACCATCGCGTAATCATTCGTGGGGTCCATCAGGCTTTCGCCGCTGACCAGGCGCATTGAGTCAGGGCCGATCAAGGTCGGGTCACTCAATTCATCGAGTATTCCGTCGATGAGGGTCTCGATTTTCCTTACCTGGTCCGGTGCCAGGTTGATGGTGCCGAACAGGTCGCATAAAAACAGACCCACTCGGCTATCAGGGGTGATCAGCTGTGCAAAATGGCGGATGTTGCGCTTGCAGTTGACGGCATAGTAAGTCGCCACGTTCAACGCTTCGTCGATGGCCTGGGCTTTCCAACTGGAGACAGCGGCAATCGCCCTTATGCCTCGCGCTTCAATATTGATCTCGCGCCGCTGCGCCCGTTGCGTTTTCTGACGCGTCCAGGCCTGGCCGAAGCGGGGTTTGTGCAAACTCAGGTCCAACACCCACTGGCCATTTGAATTGCGACCCACGTAGGGGCCCTGCTGATCGTTATTGCCGAGGCGCCAGTGCTCCTTGGTTTTCGTCACCGCATACACTTTGCCTGCCAGCGGTACATACGTCCTGGCGCTCGCCGGGTCCTCGTAAACATGGGTGGAGGTAGTCAGCTCCAGGTTCTCCAGGGCGACGTCATGATCCTCGAAGCGCTGCAGCCGTGTGCGCGAAATGGCAGTGACGTCCCGCAGGCCCGGGGCAGTGGCCGTGGGGAGGTTGCTCTGGGGCAGGTCGACGACGTCAGCGTTATCGGGCGGCGCGGTTTCGCTGCCGTCGAGCTCGCTGTACAGCGCGGCCATTTGCACCACGGCCAGGATGAAGTCCTTCATCGCGGCGCGCCACTGGTGCACTTGCAGCGCCTCCATTGAGCGCTTGACCAGCGTGTAGCTGCGCCACACCACCAGCGGATAGGCGAGTTTGCCCGCCATGAAGTGCACCGCCATGGCAATGCCCTTGCCGAACAGGTCGACCGCTTTATCCCATAGCGTCTGGGCGCCTTCCTTGAATTGGCAGGCGAACATGTTCAGCAGGATCAGCGTGTTCTCACTGAACAGATACTGCAGCAGATTGCCGGTTATGGCAGACGAGGCAAGGCGAATATCCGAGGGGCGATGCCGGTTGTTCAGCAGCAAGTCGCGGTAAACGGCCTGGTGCGGATCTTCCAGGTGCAGGATGACCCAGTCCTGCAGTGCTCCAGGTCGTTCCAACTCATCGAGCAGCGCTTGTTCATTGTCGTAGTGCTTGAGCACATGGTTTTCACTGTAGGGCGCGTACAACACCACGGCGCCGGCCTCTTTATCCGGCGCGCTGATCAGGTACATGCCCAGTACCTTGGCGGCCGTGGCACCTGCAGTCGCCACCAGTTCCACGGGCCGAAACAGCACCGACGCGCCCTCCAGCGCCGCACGCGCCAGGGCGTCAGGCATATCGAACGCCTGCTGCACCCAGCCCAGGGCCTGGGTCGACAGGCGTTCCTGCAGATGGTGCTCGTGGGCGTATTGCAGCACCTGCCAGGGCAATTGCCGGCAGAACCGCCGCCGACGTTGGCGCGCAGCCTCTGTGCGGGTGTCCAGCGCGGTTTGCAACAGCTGCTGGTAGACCGATTTCACGTCCAACTGGCGCACCATCTGGATCACTGCCTTGGCATCCAGGGTGTCGGGCAGCGGTGTGGCGGTGCGCGAACGCGGCACAATGGCCTGCTTGTTCAGGTCCGGCCAGTGGCGCAAGGCGAAGTCGGTCAAGCTGCAGGTATGGATATCCAGGGCCTGGTGCACGGGAATCAGCACGTCGTCGGGGCTGATGGTGTGCTCGGGAAAGCGTGCCTTCAGGAGCTTTTCCAGGGCGGAAAAAGTGTGCTCGCGAAGGGTCGGGAGGCCATGGAGGTAGTCCTCCTCTTGCGGGGCGCTGTTGCGGTACTGCTCAAGCAGTTCGGCATGGTAAATCTGCTCTTGGGCAGGCGCCATTGCCAGCCACACCGGCAGCAGTTGCTGGGTGATCATTGCGTCGGCCAGCGCCCTGGCCCGTGCCAGGTTGGTAGGCGCGGGGATTTGCAGGAGCGCATCCAGGCGGTCCTGTACGGCGCGCGCCGGCAAGTCCATGGCCAGTAGATGATCGACTGCGTCGATGACTTGCTCGTCGTAGCTCTTCAGGCGATTGTCCAGCAGGTTATCGTCAATGCGTTGCAGCGCCGCCAGGCGATACACCTGATGGGGCACGCGCTGGGACAAGCGCAGATTCTCCAGCAGCGTCAGCCGTTTGACCGGATGCGCCAGGCGCTGGGCAATGGAGTCGCGCAGGGCCGAGACCGATGAAAACACTTCATGGCCACGCCGTGGCGTCCATAGGAGCGCCTGGCCCGAACGCGCCGGGTCAAGGCCGCCGCGCTCGGTCAGTACAAACAGATTGGCCAGCGGCAGCAGCGCGTCGGACGTGCCCTGGTGCAACGCCAGCGCATAGGCATCCGGCAGAAACCCGTTGACCCCATGCCGGGTCAGGCGCACCAGGCTGTCGCTGCGCAGTACCGTATCGAGAATGGCATGGCTTTGGCCCGTCAGGGTTTTACCCAGCAACCGCAGTTCAGCCTCGCTGCGCAAGCCCAGCAGCATCGAATGCGCGTGCTTGTCGCGGTTGTTGTCCAGGAACAGGCGCGGCAGGTCACGCAGCTCATGGCCGGCAAAAACCTTCAACACCCGTTCGATCGTGTCGTTGAAGGTTTTGAGGGTGAGGTTATTGAGCTTCAGCGCAACCCCCTGGTTGCGCCTTTCGTAGAAGCCCGTCCTGGACGACACGGGAAGCGGCTTGCTCGCCTGGCCCAGGCGCTCGATGAAGTGTTCAACCATGTTCAGGGACGACAGGGGCAGGCGCTCTTCGCGCTGCTGGGCACTGGAGGCGTAGGTATTGATAAAGACGTCATCGGCCTTGAGGTCCAGTTGGCGCGTCTGCAGTTCCGTGTTCAGGGCCAGGGTGACCATGCCGCGCAATGTCGGGTGGTTCAGGCGTTCGCTGTTCAGGCCTTCCTCGGCAGCTCGCAGGCGCTGCTGGTGCAGCTTGGCGCGCTCGGCCTGCACGGTGGACGGACGGCCATTGCCGCTGCTGACGGGATGTATCGTCCAGCGCCCATGGGTGTCCAGGTCGGCCAGGCGGCTGTCGAGCATGGTGCGGATGTCCAGGGCGTAATCGAGCAAGGCATCCAGGTCCACCTGGCCGGCGCTGCTGCGATACAGGCCCAGGGCATGGTTCATATTACTGGTCTGCTTGGCGACGATGTCTTCGAGCATGTCGCTGAACACATGCCCGGAGACGGGACGTGCGGCAACGTTGATCGAGTCCAGGCCGATAAAGGTGTTGCGCTCGTCCAGGGACAGGAAATTGAGCAGTTCGTCTTCGTGTCCGGCCGCCGTGAGCATCGTCAGCAGTGCGTCTTTAAGGTCATCCAGGTCCTGGAGCACCTGCACACCACGGGACTGGGTGTAGAGGTAGGCGTGGCTTTGATGCAGCATCAGGGTGCTGGCCAGTTCCACGTAGTGCTGGTAGGGCGCATGGATACGCACTTTCTCCACGCTCAAGTCGGCGGCGTAGGCGCTGCGAGCGCCCTGGTCGCTGAGGAACAGGGCCTGGAGCACGTGGCTTTCGTCGGCACTGAGGATGCCGGCTTGGCGCTTGAGCAGCACGTCGAGGCGGAACTTGTCCGCCATTACCTGCGCGAACAGATCAAGGCGTGAGGTGCCGCTGTCGATGTCTTCGTTCCAGTAGGTCTGCAGCAGGCTCTCGAGCAGTTTGGACAGCGTGCCGGAGGTCTGCTCGATGAGCGTTTCCCAATGCTTGTGGTCTTGCTCCAGCCGGGTCGGGGTGAAGTCGGCAGTGACATGTTTGGGGTTGATGAATTCGCGGGTTTGCCCCGCAGGCCAGGCATGTTTTACATAAAACTGCAGGAACGCTTCACGCAGCGTCAGGGAGTCAATCCAGCGGCGGTCGGTGTCCGTCGGGCTATGGATAAAGCTGTTTACCCGCGTTTCGCGTTGATCCAGGCCGGGGAAATCAGCGTGCGCCATGATCCCGAGCAGTGTGTCGAGCATGTCCGAGAGGGTCGGGGTTTTCTGCAAGTGCTCAAGCATCGCTTGCACGTTTGCCCGTTGGCAGGCCTGCAGGGCTTGCTCCTGGTCGTCCATGACCGCTCCCGGCACCGGCGAGGTGGTGAGTGTAAAGACGCTGTCTGCCGACAGGCTGTTGCGCTGCGCGATCGACAGGAAGCTGAGCAACGCCACGCGCTGCAGCGAATCGGCAAGCGCCTGGCTGAGCTCTGTGAGCAGCGCGGCGTGGCTGTCAAACACCTGGATACCGCCGTAGGGCGTGTACAGCAGGGCCTTGGCCCCGTCCGGGCTCGGGCTCATCGCAAACGCGCCGGCGAGCACGATCGCCGCGTCGCCCACCCGGTTGATCAACAGCTTTTCGACGCGCATGGGGTGGCGTTGCAGGCGCGTATCCTGGCGGCTGGCGTCACTGGCGTAATACATGCCGTGCAGCCATTCCAGGTCCTTGACGGTGAGCCCCAGGGCGCGTTCGCGTTCGCTCAGGGTCGAGCGATTGACGGGCAGCAGGAATTCGTCAAAAAAATACGGCGGGGTGACGCGGGTCATGCCTGTCTCCAGCGTGAATAGGGTCACACAGGGTAGGCGGGCAGCCGTGGCGGGCGGGGGGTAACTATTGAGTCAAGCCTGAGTCTCGCCGTCAGTTGACAGCAAGCGTCGTGGGTGGTGTTTAATCGACGGTCTGGATGTCCATTCGTTGCCCCTTCCAATCATAAAAACGGAGCTTCAAATGCCTGCGCAGTCTGCGACCGTTGTCACAGCCTTTATCAGCTTCACTGAATTGGTGGGATTGCTCCAGCGCATCTTCGTCAGGCACGGCACCTCGCCGGAAGTGGCGGCGATCCTTGCACACAACTGCGCCAGCGCCGAACGTGATGGCGCCCACAGCCACGGTATCTT
Organism: Pseudomonas sp. 24 E 13; assembly: GCF_900004715.1. NCBI lineage: Bacteria > Pseudomonadati > Pseudomonadota > Gammaproteobacteria > Pseudomonadales > Pseudomonadaceae > Pseudomonas > Pseudomonas sp. 24 E 13. The sequence continues at coordinate 56,221 of NZ_CVTO01000160.1, read as the reverse complement.
TCGCATCCCGGGGTACCTGTCGACCCTGGCCAGCGGCTGGGTCAACGGCGCTGCCGTGCCCACGGTCAGCGATGTGGCGTCAGGCTTCGTACGGGTCGATGCCGACAATGGGTTTGCCCAGCCGGCCCTGGCGGCCGCGCGTGCGCTGCTGGTGAGCAAGGCCCGCAGCGCCGGCATTGCGTTGCTGGCGATCCATAATTCCCATCACTTTGCCGCGTTATGGCCGGATGTCGAACCGTTCGCCGAAGAAGGGCTGGTGGCGCTCAGCATGGTCAACAGCATGACGTGCGTGGTACCCCACGGGGCCGACCGGCCGCTCTTCGGCACCAACCCCATCGCGTTCGCGGCGCCCCAGGCAGGCGGCGCGCCGATTGTGTTCGACCTGGCCACCAGTGCCATCGCCCACGGTGATGTGCAAATTGCCGCGCGCAACGGTGAACGTCTGCCGCCGGGCATGGGCGTGGACAGCCTGGGCCAGCCGACCCAGGACCCGAAAGCGATTCTCGAGGGCGGCGCGCTGTTGCCATTTGGCGGGCACAAGGGTTCGGCGTTGTCGATGATGGTCGAGTTGCTGGCGGCAGCGCTGACAGGCGGCCATTTTTCTTTTGAATTCAACTGGGCCGACCATCCGGGCGCGCGTACGCCCTGGACCGGACAGTTACTGATCGTGATCGATCCGAGCAAGACCGCCGGGCAAAGCTTTGCCGAGCGCAGCCATGAACTGGTGCGGCAGATGCATGCGGTGGGGTTGCGGCGGTTACCGGGGGATCGGCGCCATCGCGCACGGGCAAAATCGCTGGAAACAGGTATAGCACTGCCAGTGCAGGAGCTGAACCAGCTTCAGGAATGGGCGGGGGATTGAACACGGGGGCGAGGGTGCCGGCAGATATATAGGATTCAGCGAACAATGAAACTCAATGTGGGAGGGGGCAAGCCCCCTCCCACATTTATACCGCGTTCCAGCTTTGAATCAGCGCAACCCGTACCGGTCAGTTACGGCGACCGAGCAGCAGGCCAACCACCAGGCCAAAGCCTGCGGAAATGGCCACGGTCTGCCATGGGTGGCCACCGATGTAAGTCTCTGTGGCATCCACGACCGGCTTGCTGCGCTCACGCACATTGGACACGGAGTCCAGGGCTTGCTTGAGTTTGATGGCAACCTGCTCACGCAGGGTTTCACCTTCCTCACCCACCAGGGACGCGCTGCTTTTGAGCAGTTTGTCGGATTCTTCGATCAGCGCAGTCAGTTCGCTGAAGGCTTGGTCCTTGATTTGATCTTCGACGGATTGGGCGGCGGTTTTGCGGGCCATGTGTGACTCCTTGCAAGTGAATGTGACAGTGAACAATGGAGTATCGGGCGCCGGCAAAAGTTGCAGTTATTTTGCCGGCCGCCCATTTGCGGCAAAATCCAAATCGGGTCCTTTGGACCTTCAGTGTAAGATGTTCCCTATTTGTGCAGCAGGTAATTCAACATGAGCTTCAATCTCGCCAACAAGACCCTCGCCGAACGCGCCGAGCTGGAAGATGAAAAGTCCCGTCTCTACGACCTGTGGCAAACCAACCTGGGCAAGGCCAAGGGCGAAGCCGCGCGGTTGTTCGGTGAGCGCGCCAAGCGCAAGGGCAAATGGGCCGAATGGGTGCGTGCCGAACTTGACGGCATGTCGCCGCCGGAGTTTTCCAACATGGTGCGCAGTGAAGTCAACAAGCTGATGGCAGCGGCTAAATAAAGCTCGCCTCGATCGCCTCACGCACCTTCAACAGCATAGGGTCAAGCTGGGCCTGGGTGCGCCAGCCCAGTTCCACCGGGTAGCGCGGCAGCGCCAGCGGGCAGGGCAATACGCGCAAGCCGGTCAGGCGGGCGATGGCCTCGGCGGCATGCCCGGGGATCGTCGCCACCGCCATGCTGCCCTTGAGCAGAAACGCCAGCGCGGCAAAGTGGCTGGTGGACGCACACACCTGGCGGCGCAAGCTGTGCGCCGCCAAACCCTCATCGGTAATGCCGATAAAGCCGCCCGACGACACCAGCACATGCTCACGCGCGACGAACTCCGTCAGGTCGATCTGTTGCTGGCCGGGCGCCAGGCTGTCCGGATCCACCAGGCAGCGATAGTCACCTTCGCCGAGCACTTGCCGACTCAGGCGCCGCTCGGCAAAACCGCCGGCGGTGATGGCCAGGTCCAGGCTGCGGTCGAGCAGGGCGTCGGCGACAATCTGGCTGTGGGTCTGGCGGAAAATGACCCGCAGTTTCGGCAGGCGCTGTGCGACGCTGTCCATCAGTCGACGGCCGTAGGCAATCTCGAAGTCGTCCGACAGCCCCAGCACCACGGAGCGGCCCTGATAGGTCGGGCTCTGCGGGTTGATCATCGCCAGGCTTTGCCGGCAGCGGTCCAGTGCTTCGCTGATCACCGGTTTCAACTGATTGGCGCGTGTCGTGGGTGCCAGTCCACGTCCTGTGCGCACAAATAACTGATCGCCGTACAACTCGCGCAAACGCCGCAGGCCGGCGCTGATGGCCGACTGGGTGACCCCCAGGCGCAACGCTGCGCGGCTGGCGCTGGACTCGTCATGCAGGGCTTCAAAGGTCTTGAGCAGGTTCAAGTCGACGTCTGCGATATTTATCTGGCTCATATCATTTAGCACTGAGGTGGGCTTTATTCATGATCAAGCCTGGCCGGAGAATGGGCAACCCCCACCGACTTGGAGTGACTGTGATGCCTGTTTCTACCGTGGCTGCTTTACAAATTGGCTCGCTGCCGGGCGGCAAGGCCGAAACCCTCAAACAGATACTGAGCTATGAAGAGCAGATTCAGCGCAGCGGCGCGCAACTGGTGGTAATGCCCGAGGCCTTGCTCGGCGGCTATCCCAAGGGCGAAGGGTTTGGCACGCAACTGGGTTACCGCCTGCCCGAGGGCCGTGAAGCCTTTGCGCGGTATTTTGCCAATGCCATCGATGTGCCGGGTGTCGAGACCGAGGCGCTGGCCGGGTTATCGGCGCGCACCGGTGCCAGCCTGGTGCTCGGCGTGATCGAGCGCAGTGGCAGCACCTTGTATTGCACCGTGTTGTATTTCGAGCCGTCGGGCGGCCTGGTTGCCAAGCACCGCAAGCTGATGCCTACCGGCACCGAACGACTGATCTGGGGCAAGGGCGATGGCTCCACCTTACCGGTAGTCGACACTGCGGTAGGGCGCATTGGCGGAGCGGTGTGCTGGGAAAACATGATGCCGCTGTTGCGCACCGCGATGTACGCCAAGGGTGTACAGGTGTGGTGCGCGCCCACCGTGGATGAACGCGAGATGTGGCAGGTGAGCATGCGCCACGTGGCCCATGAAGGGCGCTGCTTTGTGGTAAGCGCCTGCCAGGTGCAGGCCTCGCCCGAGGCGTTGGGCGTGGAGGTTGCCAACTGGCCGGCGGATCGTCCGTTGATTGCCGGTGGCAGCGTGATCGTCGGGCCGATGGGCGACATCCTTGCCGGGCCGCTGGTGGGTGAAGCGGGGCTGTTGACGGCGCGGATCGATACCGATGAGTTGGTGCGGGCACGCTATGACTATGACGTGGTGGGGCACTACGCCAGGCCGGATATTTTTGAGTTGACGGTGGACGAGCGCGCCAGGCCGGGTGTGCGCTCTATCACTGACTAAACGCGGTTAAACGTGTGGGAGGGGGCTTGGCTTAATGCCAGTCAGTTAAGGCTTTTTGTAGGAGCGAGCTTGCTCGCGAAAAACTCACAGGCACCGCGTTCATTCAGGAGGCACACGTTATCGTTGACGTTTTTCGCGAGCAAGCTCGCTCCTACAGAGGGCGGCGTACGCTTGACTGACCGTAATCGGGGGCAAGCCCCCTCCCACATGTGATCTTCAGGGTTTGGGGGATTGGGATTTCAGCCACTCTTGGCGAGTGATCTCCCAGATCTCTCGTGGGAGCGTGCCGGCGACGAATTTACCCTCATCTGTCCTGACCAGGCGCATGCCCGTACGCTCGGAAATTCGCCGTGACCCCAGGTTTGGCGCCGCCTTGGGCGCGCGCAGCACGGGGCGCTCAAGTACGCTGAACCAATAGTCGGTCACGGCGGCACTGGCCTCGGACATAAACCCTTGCCCCTGCCACTGCGGGCCCAGCCAGAAGCCGCGATTGTCATCCTGCTCGTCCGTCAGATTGATGTTGCCGATCAACTGTTCAGGCGCGCTTCTAAGACAAATCGACCAGTGCCACTGCTCACCGCGAGCCATGGCGGGCAGGGCAAGTTCCTCAAGATAGCGGCGCGCGCCATCGGCCGGGTAGGGCCAGGGCACCATGGCATTGAGATAGCGCACCACTTCCCAATGGGCAAATTGTTGCTGGATCGCCTCGGCATCGTCCAGTACCAGCGGGCGCAGGATCAGGCGTTCGGTCAACAGCGTCGGTTGCATAAGGGTCACCAGGTTGCGGTGTTGGGCAAATCCAGGGTGCCGCGCTCGACAAAGCGCATGGTCCCAAACAACCCACCCGCCAGCTTGCCGCGCAGTACATACGGCAGGTTATTCAGGCTCTGGGTCTGGCTCAGGCCCAGGGTCTGGCGCAACACCGAAAACGCCGAAACACTCACTGGCACCATCAGCACCGTCTCGGAGAAACGCGGGATGCTGCCCGCCTGATCACTCACCCCGGACGCCAGCGGCCGGCCATTGACTTCCAGGTCCAGCGCCACGCCGTTGTAGTTGATCGCCGCTTCATTGGGGTTCTGCACTCGCAGCTTGACGGCGAAGCGCACTTCCAAATCCTGGCTTTGCAGCGGTTCGATGCCGACCACGTTGATGTTGACCGGATCGCGCTGGGGCAACAGCGCGCAGGCGCTCAAGGTCAGCAACAACAACGATACCACCATGAGCTTGCGCATCTGAACGTGCTCCTACTGTTTCGTAACGTCCGGGTCCTGCATGACCTTGAGGGTCGAGGACTCCGGATCGAATTCATCTTCTTCCAGCTCTATGAACGCTTCGGGCAGGAAAATGTTCAGCAGGATGGCACAGATCGCCCCCACGGTGATCGGCGACTCGAAGATGTTATGCAGCGCCTTGGGCAAGTCGCGCAGCACTTCGGGCACGGCCGCAACGCCCAGGCCCATCCCCAGGGAAATCGCCACGATCAGTACGTTGCGTCGGTGCAACCCGGCTTCGGCGAGGATCTTGATGCCGGCCACGGCCACGGTGCCGAACATGATCAGGGTCGCGCCGCCCAGCACCGGTTTGGGCATCAGTTGCAGCACCGCGCCGATCATCGGGAACAGCCCCAGCAGCACCAGCAGGCCGGCGATGAAGTAGGCCACGTAGCGGCTGGCCACGCCGGTCAGTTGGATCACGCCGTTGTTCTGGGCGAAGGTCACCATCGGCAGGCTATTGAAGGTGGCCGCCATCGCCGAGTTGAGGCCGTCGGCGAGCAGGCCGGACTTGATGCGCTTGATATACCGCGGGCCTTTGACCGGCTGCTGGGAAATCATCGAGTTGGCGGTCAGGTCACCGGCGGCTTCCAGGGGCGAAATCAGGAAGATCACCGCCACCGGGATGAACGCCACCCAGTCGAACGAGAAGCCGTACTTGAACGGCACCGGCACGCTGATCAAAGGCACCTGGGGCAGGGCGGCCATGTCGACGCGGCCCAGCCACCAGGCCACGACAAAACCCAGGGTCAGGCCGATCACGATCGAGCCCAGGCGCAGGAACGGGTTGTCGAAGCGGTTGAGCACCACGATGGTCAGCAGCACCAGCGCCGCCAGGCCCATATTGCTCGCCGCGCCCAGGTCGCTGGCGCCGAAACCGCCGGCCATGTCGGTCACCGCGACCTTGATCAACGACAACCCCATCAAGGTGATAATGGTGCCGGTGACCACCGGGGTAATCAGCTTGCGCAACTTGCCGATGAACTGGCTGAGCACCACTTCGATAAAGGCTGCGAAAAAGCAGATGCCAAAGATCGTCGAAAGAATCTCATCGGTACCGCCGCCGCGAGCCTTGACCATGAACCCGGCGCTCAAAATCACGCTGATAAAGGAAAAGCTGGTGCCCTGCAGGCACAACAGGCCCGAGCCGATGGGGCCGAACGTGCGTGCCTGCACGAAGGTGCCGAGCCCCGAGACGAACAGCGCCATGCTCACCAGATACGGCACTTCACTTTCCAGGCCCAACACGCCACCGACGATCAGGGTCGGGGTGATGATGCCGACGAAGCTCGCCAGCACATGCTGCAGGGCGGCAAACACCGCCGCAGTGAAGTGCGGACGGTCTTCCAGGCCGTAGATCAGGTCGGATTTATAGCGCGGGCGAGGGGCTTGAGCGTCAGACAAAATGAGGGCTCGGGTCGGAAAATGGAGGCGCAGGATGCCAGAAACGGTGGATTGCCTGAAGTGTAAAAAAATATTTATGAAACCCCTGCATAAAACCCTCGGGCGTGCCGATAGTTCTTATAGGTCCACCTATCAATAACAACAACGGTGGCCAAAGTCTGGCAGCGCATTGTCGCTGACCGATCGTTTCGCGGCAGGGGTGCGCGCAAACACCCTTTCTGAGAGCAGCCCTATGTCCCTCCGTCATCTGAATATCGCCCCTCGCGCCTTTCTCGGGTTTGCCTTCATCGCCGTTCTGGTGGTCATCCTGGGGGTATTTGCAGTCGACCGCATGACCCTGATGCGCCAGGCTTCGTTGGACATGAGCACCAATCAGTTGCCCAGCGTGACGTACCTGGGGCAAATGACGGAAAACGTGTTGCGCATGCGCATCCTGTCCTTTCGCGTGCTGGTCAACCGTGAGCCGGTCGCCCTGCAGGAAGCCGAAACCCGCATCGGCGTGCTGGTCGACAAGGTCAAGGCGGCGCAGACCCATTACGCCTCGCTGCCGGCAGGTGCCGAGGAGACGGTGTTGTACAAGGCATTTGCGACCACCCTGGACAACTATTTCAAGGCGCAAGCCGACATGATTGCCTTGTCCAAACAAGACAAGGTCGATGAAATGCGCGCGCTGATCAACAGCCGTATCAAAGACGGCACCGACCAGATGGGCGAGCAGTTGAACAAACTGATCGCGCTCAACGCCGCCGGTGCCAAGGCCGCCGATACCCAGGCAGAACACAGCTACGAAGTGGCCATTACCGGCGTCATCCTGGTGTCGGTGGCCGCTGCGTTGCTCACGGTGTTGCTGGCCTGGCTGCTGACCCGCAGCATCGTCGCGCCGTTGCGCAAGGCCGTGCAAGCGGCTGAAAGTATCGCCGGCGGCAACCTGACGACGGCTATCGAAGACGATGGCAAGGACGAACCGGCGCGGCTGATCAGTGCCTTGTCGACCATGCAGGCCAACCTGCGCCAGACCATCCAGCACATTGCAGGCTCGGCCACGCAGTTGGCGTCGGCTGCCGAAGAACTGAGCGCTGTCACCGAGGAAGCCTCCAAAGGCTTGCAGCAACAGAACAATGAAATCGACCAGGCGGCCACGGCGGTCAATGAGATGACTGCGGCGGTGGAAGAGGTGGCGCGCAACGCGGTGTCCACCTCCGAAGCCTCCGGCCAATCCAACCAGGCCGCACGGGAAGGCCGCGACCGGGTCGTCGAGACGGTCGGCGCGATCCAGACCATGACCCAGGACGTGCAAAACACGGCGGCCATGATCGAAGGGCTGGCGGCGCAAGGGCGGGACATCGGCAAGGTCCTCGACGTGATCCGCGCGATTGCCGAGCAGACCAACCTGCTGGCGCTCAACGCCGCGATCGAAGCGGCACGCGCCGGTGAAGCCGGGCGTGGCTTTGCGGTGGTGGCCGACGAGGTGCGCGCACTGGCTCATCGCACGGCCCAGTCGACCCAGGAAATCGAAAAAATGGTCGCCGGCATCCAGAACGGCACCGGTGAAGCCGTGCAATCGATGCAGCAGAGCAACCAGCGCACCCAAAGTACCCTGGAAATGGCCCGTGCCGCCGGTGTTGCACTGGAGCAGATCACCCAGTCGATCAGCCTGATCAACGAACGCAACCTGGTGATCGCCAGCGCGTCCGAAGAGCAGGCCCAGGTGTCGCGCGAGGTGGATCGCAACCTGGTGAATATCCGCGACCTGGCGACACAATCGGCGGCGGGCGCCAATCAAACGAGTGCGGCCAGCCATGAGCTGTCACGCTTGGCGGTGGATCTGAACGCGATGGTGGCCCGGTTCGTTATCTAAAATCTGAAATACGGTTCAAATGGGGGAGGGGGCTGTCTACACAACTCAGTAGCGCCAACCGTAACCACGATGCGAAGCGAGCCGCTCTTGATCTTGATCTTAGGCGCCCCGTTAAACCACGCTGGCCG
>NZ_CVTO01000160.1:0-47846 GCF_900004715.1 Pseudomonas sp. 24 E 13 | reverse complement strand
GGCGGAACCCTAAGTGGCCGTTACCGCAGAAACGGATATGTACTCGATCTGATCCAACATCCTGGTCGGCTCTGAGGCCGCCATCGGGGGCAAGCCCCCTCCCACATTTGGGCCGGGATCGACACAAAATCCTGGTCGACCCAGAGGCCGCCATCGTGGGCAAGTCGAATCGTCGCACCGCCCCTCCCACATTTGATCCCTGTTGTCAGGGCGCTATTGCTTCCAGGCGGCCGCGTTCACCAGATTCTGCGGCCGTTCGCCCGCCAACGCCTGCAACAGATTATCCACCGCACACCTGGCCATCGCTTCGCGCGTCTCATGGGTCGCCGAGCCGATGTGCGGCGTGGCCACCACATTGTTCAAGCGCAGCAGCGGGGACGCATGATCGAGCGGTTCTTTCTCGAACACATCCAGGCCGGCGGCGCGAATGGTGCGCTGCTGCAAGGCCTCGACCAGCGCCGCTTCGTCCACCACCTTGCCCCGTGAAATGTTGATGAAGATCGTCTCCGGCCCCATCAGCGCGAACTCCTCGGCGCCGATCAACTTCTCGGTCTCGGCGGTGAGCGGCAAGGTCAGGCAGACGAAATCGGCTTCTTTGAGCAAATCCTGCAGGCTGCGGTACTGCGCGCCAAAGCGGGCTTCTACCGCAGGCTTGGGCGAATGACTGTGATAGATCACCGGCATGCCGAAGCCACAGTGCCCGCGCTGGGCCAGGGCTTCGCCGATGCGTCCCATGCCGATGATACCCAGGGTTTTGCCGTGTACGTCGCTGCCGAAATGCGACGGGCCGATGTTCTTGTTCCATTGGCCGGCGCGCACCAGGTCGGCCAGTTCCACCACGCGCCGGGCAGTCGCCAGGATCAGCGCAAAGCCGGTGTCGGCGGTGGTTTCGGTGAGCACGTCCGGCGTGTTGCTGAGCAGGATGCCGCGTTGGGTGAGGTAGTCGATATCGTAGTTATCGACGCCCACCGAGACACTCGCCACCGCCTCCAGTTTCGGCGCCAGGTCGAGTAGCCCGGCATCCAGGCGCAGGCTTGCGCCCAGCAGCCCGTGGGCGCCCGGCAGGGCGTCGCGCAAGCGGACCAGGCCGGACTCGTCCAGGGCGTCGATCAGTGTCACGTCGGCCTGCTCATGCAGGCGCGCCATCAGCGGCGCAGACAGCTTTTTGTATAAAACCACGGATTTTTTCATCAGGAATGGGCCTTCATGTCGAGGGTGGCCAAGGGCGTGCGCTCACGGTCACTGGCACCCGGCTTGAGGAAAATCGTCAGCACCACCGACAGCAGTAATGCACCGCTCATCAGCAGGTAGGAGGTCCCGGGCGAGCCGGTGCTGCTATTGAGGTAACCCACCAGATAGGAGCCGCCGAACGAGCCCAGCGCGCCCATGCTGTTGATCAGCGCCATGGCGCCACCGGCGACGTTGGCCGGGAGGATTTCCGGGACGATGGCGAAGAACGGGCCATACGGCGCATACATGCACGCGCCGGCAATCACCAGCAGCGTGTAGGACCACCAGAAGTGTTCCGCGCCGAGGGCGTAAGAGGCATAAAAGGCAATCGAGGCAATCAACAGCGGCGGCCATACAAAGCGTTTACGCTTTTGCAGCTTGTCCGAGCCCCAGGAAACCACCAGCATGCCGATCACGGCAGCGAGGTAGGGCAGCGCCGAGAGCCAGCCGGCCTCGACCATGTCCATTTTCAGGCCGGCCTTGAGGATCGATGGCAACCACAATACAAAGCCATACACGCCAATGCTCCAGCAGAAGAACTGCAGCGCGAGGATGATCACCTTCGGCGAGCGGAACGCTTCGGCATAGTTCTTCACCGCCTTGATACCCACCTGTTCGGCGGCCAGGGCGCTTTCCAGGCTTTGCTTTTCGCTGTCGCTCAGCCACTTGGCATCCTTGGGGCGCTCATCGGCCAGCTTCCACCAGATAAACGCCCACAGCACCGCCGGCAAGCCCTCGATGATAAACATCCAGCGCCAGCTGAAATGCTGCACCAGATAGCCCGAGACGACCGACATCCACAGCATGGTCACCGGGTTGCCGAGGATCAGAAAGGTGTTGGCCCGCGAGCGTTCGGCGCGGGTGAACCAGTGACACAGGTACACCAGCATCGCCGGCATCACCGCGGCTTCGACCACCCCGAGCATGAAGCGAATCACGATCAGCATGTAGGCGTTGGACACCACGCCCGTCAGGGTGGCCAGGCCGCCCCACAGGATCAGGCTGACGAAAATCAGTTTCTTGACGCTGCGCTTCTGCGCGTAGATCGCCCCCGGCACCTGGAAGAAAAAGTAGCCAAGGAAAAACAGCGCGCCGAGCAGGGACGACATGCCCGGGGTGATCATCAGGTCTTCGGCCATCCCGGAGGCGGCGGCGAAGCCATAGTTGGCGCGGTCCAGGTAGGCCAGGCTGTAGGTGATAAACACGATGGGCATGATGTACCACCAACGGCGGGTGGCAAGTTTCGCGGTTTCCATAAGGTTGCTCCTGAGCTTGTTGTAGTTGTGGCAACAGGTAGTGGGTTATGCAACGGATCGGTGGGGTAGTTCGGCGCGGGTAGGCAGCCCTTCCATGTCGCCACGGCTCTGTACGGCGCGGCTGCCGATCCAGTTGCCGCGTTGTACCGCCTCGGGAAAACTGGCGTTTTCCAGCAGGGCGCTGATCATGCCCACGGCAAAACCATCGCCGGCGCCCACGGTGTCGACCACCGTGTCCACGCGCACGGCGGCGACAAAGCCCTGGTCCATCTGCGTACGGTAATAGGCGCCATCGGGGCCGAGCTTGATCGCCACGGCTTCGGCACCCTGGTCGAGGTAGAACGCGGCGATATCCGCCGGGTCATCGAAACCGGTGAGCAGCCGGCCTTCGCCCAGGCCGGGCAATACCCAGTCCGCAAGGCCGGCCAGGGCGTTGATTTCGCGGATCATCTGCGCCTGGCTGTTCCACAGGGAGGGGCGCAGGTTCGGGTCGAATGACACGCTGCGCCCGGCCTTGCGCATCTGCGTCATCAGCTCCACCGACAATTGGCGGGTGGCCTCGGACAACGCCGGCGGAATTCCGGTGGCATGCAGGTGACGGGCTTGCAGCAGGGCCGGGCGGATGTCCGCAACCGACAAATGGCTGGCCGCCGAACCTTTGCGGAAATATTCCACCTGGGGATCGGCGCCGGACTCTTCGCGGGACTTGAGCTGAAAGCCGGTGGGGTGCAGCGGGTCGACGCCCACATGCCCGCAGTCCAGGCCTTCGCTGACCAGGGTGTCGACGACGAAGCGCCCGAGGGAGTCATCACCCACCCGGCTCAGCCACGCCACATTGAAACCCAGGCGCGACAGGCCAATCGCGACATTACTGTCGGCGCCCGCAATGCGTTTGTGAAACTGGCCGACCTGGGCCAGGTCGCCGGTCTGCTCGGCGACAAACATCGCCATGGTCTCGCCAAACGACAGGATATCGATCTCAGACATGGGCATTCTCCACACGGGGTTGGCCAAGGCGGGCGAGGGTGGCGACCTGTTGTGCGGTCACCTCGACCAGGTCATCGCCCTGCAGCGGAAACTCCACCGCCCGGGTAATACCTTGAGTCATGTGCGTGAGCAGTTGTTCCCACAGATGCAAATCGGTGGCGCCGGGCGGCACGGCCACCAGCTTGCCGTCCGCGCGACGGGCGACGGCCTTGCAGTGCAGGTAGTCCACATGCCGGCCCAGCAGGCGCGCGGCGGTGAGGGCGGACTGGTCCTGCCACTGCCAGTTGCCGATGTCGAAGGTCATCTTTACAGGCAGGCCCAGGCGTTCGACCTCGGTGAAAAACCGTTGCATCGGCTCGATCCGGCCGCCATGCAGGGTCTGATCGTTTTCCACCAGCAGCTTGACCGCGTGGCGATCGAGCAGGGCCTGCAGGCTCTCCAGGTCGTTGGTGTCGGTGAAGTAACCCAGGGAGACTTTCAGCCAGCCCGAGCCGAAGGCCTGGGCGCGGTCGAGGGTGGCGGCGAGGTCCGGATTAGGCTGGGCACGCCCGGCCACCCAGAGTTCCAGGGGCGAGGAAAACACCGAGTCCAGGCCGTGCTCGGCGGCGGCGCCGGCCAGCGTGTCGGGCTGTTCGGTGGTGAGCAGTTCTTCACGCCATTCGATGCGCCGGGCACCGGCGGCGCTCAACAGTGCGACAAAACTCAATTGGCCCTGCTGGCGCACGAGGTCGGCGCCGTAGCTGGAAAGGCTGATGGAGACGGGATATTCATGCATTATTGTTTACCTCTGAAACCGGTTTCATTTTTCTTGAAAGAACGTACGACTCTGTAGGAGCGAGCTTGCTCGCGAAAAACCAGAGAGCGCCGCGTTAAACCAGAGTCGCGGCGTTACCGTTGGCGATTTTCGCGAGCAAGCTCGCTCCTACAGGGAGTTGGGTGGAGCCTCGGATGATCAGTTGGGGCAGGAAATCCAGGGTGCGGGTGGGGGCTGTGTCGCCACGCAGGCGCTTGAGCAGACAGTCAAACGCGGTGGCGCCAATCGCCTCAGTGGGCTGGGCGAGGGCGGTGATGCCGTTGCCCACCAGTGGATACCACTCCAGGTCATCCAGGGCGATCAGGCCGACATCATCGAACAGGTTGCTGCCCAGGTTTTTCAGCGCCCGTGTACAGGCCAGCGCAGCAACACCGTTGGCGCAAAACAGCGCCTTGGGGCCGGGCTTGGCCAGAAAGGTTCGCAGGCGGCTCTCCAGCTCGCCATCCAGTTCAACCATGGCACCGGTCAAGTCCGGGCGCCGGGCAATCTCGGCGTTGAAACTGTGCAGGCGCTCCAGGCGCGAACTGGTGCCATCGGTGGCTTCGCTGACCAGCAGCAGGTCGCGATAACCCTGTTGCTCCAGGTGCTCCACCGCCATACGCACCGCCGCCGGGTTGTCCAGGCCGACCAAGTCGCTGTGCAGCGGCTCGACCTTGCGGTCCACCAGCACCAGGGGCATTTCCCGTTGCAGTTCCAGCAGTTGGTCGAGGTGATGGCCGAGGGTGTTCACGATCAGCCCTTCGATGTTGTACGAGCGCAGCGCCGCCAGGTGCTGGCGCTCCTGCTCGTCATCGCGGTCGGTGTTGCACACCACCAGGCTGTAGCCGTGCTGGCGGCAGGCGGTTTCGACACCGTGCATCACCGCGATGGAATAGGGATTGCGGATATCGGCCACCAGCATGCCGATCAGGCGTGTGCGTCCGCGCTTGAGGCCGCGGGCCATCTGGTTGGGGCGGTAGCCGAGTTCAGCGATGGCCTGCTCGATACGCAGGGCGATGCCGTCGGAGAGCAGGGCGCGGTCGTCGCCGATAAAGCGCGACACGCTGGCTTTGGATACGCCGGCGCGTTCGGCCACATTGAGCATGGTCACACGGCTGCGCTGGGCGGAGGAAAAAGAAGTCACGGTGGCGGGCCTTTCTTATTGGAATTAAACAATCGGTACGCGCTGAAACCGGTTTCAGAAGACACCACACCGTGCGAGTCGTCAAGAAAAAACCTGATGGACCTGCATGCTTGAACGGCTGGAATCCGACGAGTGGATAGCCACACCTGTGAGTTCTGACAGTATCGAACGGGTGTGATTGAGGCTTTAATTTCTTCAACCCCAGGCCGGCTCTTACGGTGATTGCTGGTTGTTCCCGGCTGCAATGTTGAGGAAATGTTTATGTCCGATACCTACGAATCAGCGATCAGCGCCGACAGCTCCAGGCTGTATGACAACGGGCCTCTGGCATTGGCCCCGATGATTATTCCCGGGGTGGATCCGCTGGATCCGGAGGGCCTGATTCCGGCGGCGCTGATGCTTGCACCGCTTCAAGTGCTTATTCCCCAGTGGGGGCCGCCACCGGAAACGCTGGACACGCCGCATATCCTGACGCTGTATTGGGCACGGGGCGGTACGGTGGTCTATAGCGCCTTCCTGACGATCAATGCGCCGCCACCGCCACTACCGATCGACCACCAAATGTTCATTCCGCTGGTCGTACTGCGCGCCTTATCGGGCCCCGTTGAGCTCTATTACTCCGTCACCGACTCATTTGGCGGGGTGACTGTGCTGGACCCTAAACGCACACTCACCGTGGACATGGATGAGCCCCAGTTGTTGAACCCTGCGGATCATCTGGAGTTTGTGGTGCCGCCGTCACCGGTGATGGACGAGGCGTATCTGCTCGCCAACCCTCTCGTTGCGTTTCATGTGCCGCCTTACAGGGGACGTAGCGATGGCGACGTCCTTCACTTCTACACCTCCAATCTGCCCAACCCACCAGTCGCGCGTGAGGACGGCCTGTACGAGTGGGTATCGAGTGGCGAGCCCCTGATCGCGTATCTGCCCGCCGACGTATTTCGTCGTCTGGACAATGGCGCCGCTTATATCTTTTTTCGCATTTTTGACAAGGCCGGTAATTTCAGTGATCGCAGTGCGGGCCTTCCGTTCCAACTGGGCCTGATCCCTTTGCCTTCTGATCTGCCGCCTCCCGAAATCTTTCCTCCTGAGCGTTACAGCGACTTGTTGATCAATCGCGAAGATGCCAGGGCCGGGATTTTTGTGCGGATCGGCAGCTATACTGGCTGGGCTCCCGGGGATCAGGTTGTGGTGTATTGGAAGGGCCGACCCACCTCGCTTCATCCCGTCACGGGCTTCCCCATCGATGTGCCGATTCCGTGGCCGGTGTTGCGCGGGCCGCTGACGGATACGCTGGCGCCGGAAACGGTGCCGGTACGCTATGAGATTATTCGCGGCACCTTGCCCCCTTTTCCTTCGTTTGCCATTCGCGTGAATGTGAACCTGACCATCGCCGGGCAGGACCACGCCAATGCCCCGGCACTGCTGAATCCGGATTTACCCCTGGCAGAGGTTCGCGGGCTGGTGTCCAACCTCCCGAATGTGGTCAACCATGATGACAACCCGGCCGGCGCGCGGGCCCGCGTCTTCCTGTATGAAAAGCCGGAGCCGGGGCAAGTCCTGCGGTTCTTCTGGAACGGTGTGGGGCCGGTCGCGTCCTACACCGTTCAAGCGGGGGATGTAGAAGGCCAGCTGGTGTTTTCCACGGTCATTCCCTGGGCGGTCATGGCGGGTTTTATTCATCCTGCCTTGCCCGTGTACTACACCACCAGTAATGGTGTGAATGAACAACAGTCTGAAAACACATTCGTCAATGTCAACACTGGCACGCTGATCTCATTTCCAGCGCCGATATTGAAACATACCCTGGTAGGCGGAGCTGGTTATTTAGCCTGTTGCTCAAAACCCGAGGTGTTTTATGGCGTGCATTGGCATATAGCCCATGATCAAGGCTTTGAACTTGATGATGTCGTGAGGTTTTTTTGGGCTGGATACCACACGAATAATTGGGAGGGGCCGGTGATTGAAGAGTCTCGCTATGCCGAGAGTAAATCCTTTGATAGCGATTATGATTTGATCAATGGGTTGGACTTTACGGTAGCGCCCTATGAAGAAAAAGTTGTACCCATGTACGACTTTGGTTCCGCGCAAGCGTTTTATCAAGTCAGGCGTCATGGCGTATTGATCGGCGAGTCCGTGCCCAGAAGAATTCGTATCGATTTAAAATATTCCGCCGGCGGCTATTGTAAGGCGGGTGACATTATTAACTGTTCCGCGACGGGGCAAGCAACCCTCGTCCTGCCTGAATAAGTTAAAGCAATTGCCGCGTTTTTTATGGGCTGAAGTTTAGGCTGCTGTGATTGAACGAGTGTTAGAAATATTCGCAATGTTGTAAGGCGCGGATGCTCGCGCCTGGAAGTTACGCTTATTTGAAGAATCCTGGAGATATTATGAAAAGGCAAACGCTGGAAGCTATTCGGAATTTCCAAAATGAACGCAAAGCCAACCCAGGCGTGTTCGCTTTGCCGGACGCCAGGCTGGAGGGGGAGGTGCCCGGATTTCCTGGGTTGATCACCAGATCGGTCGCTCTCGGCGAAGACATGATGGTGACCCTTCCGCGGCCGGATGATTTCAGTACCAACCCGCTGGAGCCTGATGTCTATACGCTGTGGGTGCAGCCCAATGATCAGACGGATTGGGCAAACCCTATCATCGTTCCGGCAGCGAACGTTCCGGCCACCGGGCTTGAAATCAATGTTGTCCGCGGGCGGCGCCCTGTCGGTATCAATAAGCTGAAATATAGAATAGATGTTTTCAGTGTTGGCAACAGCACCGAGTCCAACCCGCAATTGCTCATCATCGATCTTGAACCGCCCTATGCAAGTTGGGTGGGGACCATCCCTGCACCCATCCCTCCTGTTGATTTACCCGAAAGCGTGGATGCTGATTACTTCTCGAGCAAGCCCAATCAGACGGCAATCTTCAAATTTCCCGATTATGTGGGGCAAGGCAAAGCCCCAGGCGACAAGGCACTGCTTTACTTTGCTGATTTGGATGAGCCGTATTTGCCGACAGCCGGTGACACGAACCCGTTTTGGACGATCCCCGCAGACCTCAGCTTGCCCCTGCCGCTTTCGGTGGTTCAAGGCCATCCGGATGGCTTGCATAGTTTGCGCTATGTGATTGTGGACGCGGCGGGCAATGAGTCGAGGTTGTCTGGGGCGTTTAACCTGGATGTGAGCCTGTTTCCCAAACCCGGCAATTTCAAGGTGCCTACCATTGACTTGGCGGTTCCCGGCGATGGTTTGCTCAACCGTGCTGATGTAGCGGCACTTAACGGCGCGATAGTGCGTATTGCCCAATACGATAATGTGCTGCGCGCGGACGATGTGCTGAGTATCACCCTCACCACCTCCCTGGGCAGGCAAACCTTGCCCGACTTTCCGGTCGCAAGCGCAATTTTTCCGATTCCGGTGCAGGTCAATTACGCGACACTGGTCGCACTCTATGGGGCCACGGTAGGCGAGTTGCCATTGACGGTTTCCTATGTGGTCAAGCGTCGCTCGGTCAGTTACCCCGCGGGCTTGACGGCGACGACCGACCTGGACCTGTTTGTCGTAGGCCCAACCCCGGAGGGTCCCGATCCGATCAACACCAAGCTCAATCCGGTACGCGTGATAGGCGTGCGGCAGGACGGCACTGAAGGGCCGGATGACAACCAATTGACCCCGGCGCATGCGTCCAGAGCTGCCATCGCGCGGATCAGACTGTGGGCTGACCCCCCGACACCTGACGCCAGAGATTTTACGATCAAGCTTTTTTATAACGGCAATATGGTTGAGTCCCGCTTGATCACCGGTGGCGCCGCTAACCAGGAAGTCGATATGAGTATTTCGTGGGCCGCCATCTTCGACGGTAAAAACGGGACCAAATTGGCGTATTACACCATTGAATCGGCGGGCACTACCAATACGCAGCAGTCGCCTATCACACCCGTCAATGTGACTGCGATCGTCATCTCACTGGACCCTCCGGTAGTGAGAAACCTCAACGCGGCCGGCTTCATCAACTGTGACAGTTTCAGGCCTGTGGGGCCGCCCCCTGGGAACCTGGTGGTGTTTATTCCACCCAGCAATGAGTTTCGAATCAATATGGTGGTGACGTTGCATTCGCAGGGCTACAGCGATGACCTCGGAACAACGCCCGTAGGCGCTGCTGTTGGCTTGGCTACCAGGACCATCCTGACGGAGACTGATATCAACCTCGGGTTCGAAGTGAATTTGGGGCCTTACGCGACCGTCTTCAAAACCATTCAACCGAATGCTGCTGCACGCCTGATGGGGTCGATGAAACTCTGGTACAGCATCCCAATGAGTGGTGGCACTACCTTGGACTCCGACGAAGCTCTGCATCGAGCGCGCGGTCATAGAGCTGGCGCGCCAGGGACGCCTGGCACTTTCTGTGATGGAACTCCTGTACCCGCTTAGTTGTGTTTAGTCATTAAGACCTAAGAGCGATGATCCCGCTCTTAGGTTTTTTTTTCTCGAAAAAAACTGTTCTGACTTCGCTCTCAAACCCCAGTTCATACGGCTACTTAAGATTAATCCTACATAAAATGGTAACCGCTCTGGATACCTTGGCACCGCTCGTTTGGCTGGCTCCCGCGCACTTTGGATCCGGCCATATTTTTTCCGTGAAGGAATGCCAACCCAGAGGTCCGTTCAATGTCAATTGTATTCAATTTCAAGCCATCGCCTTTAAGTCTGGCGTTGAAAGCCAACGCTGTCACGTTGTTGATGCTTGTAGCCCATGCCGCCGATGCCCGTGTCATCACCAAGCCTGACGATTTCGTCGTGCCTGGGCCAACCCCGGACGCGTTTGAGTTAAAGCCAGGCTCCGGCTTTACGGTCAAGGGGGCCGTCACCAAGAACATTTCCAGTCAGTCCGCAACCTTGACACTCGACCCGGGCAGTTCTACCCAGGACATTACTGCCTATACGTCCACTGTTCGTATCGACGGTTCTGATGTCATTGCGCGTAGCACCGCCAATGCCGCCGTGCAGGCCAGCGACAGCAATGTATTTATCACCAACAGCAACATCCTCAACAAAAACGGCAGCGGGCTGGTCGCCGGCCGGCAAGACGGGTCCAAAGAGGGCTCCAAGATCAAAGTGGTCAACTCCACCATCACCGGCACGCAGCGCGGCGCCAGTGCCAGCGCCTACAGCGTACTTGACCTGGTCGATACCAAGGTTCAGGCCACCGGTGCGACCGGTGTGGGGGTTGCCCTGTTCAGCGGTCAGGCCTATGCCACCAACAGCCGGATTGTCGGCGGGCAAAACGGCGTGCAAATGGGCATCGACGGCTCCTCCGGTGTACTGGGCAGCAGCCTGGTGCTGGACGGTTCGAGCGTTGAAGGCACAAGCGGCGCGGCCATTTTCACTCGGCAGGGCAGCAACGCTGACATCCAGGTTCGCAATGGCTCCAACCTGATCGGCGGTAACGGCAATCTCCTCGAAGTCACCGGCGGCTCCACAGCCAACCTGAACGTGGACAGCAGCTCGCTGTTCGGTGACGTGGTGGTCGAAGACGGCAGCCAGGCAAAAGTGCAACTCAATAACGGTGCCTTTCTGACAGGCCAGTTGAAGAACGTCGCCGAATTGAGCGTGAACGAAGCGTCCACGTGGGTGCTGGTCGGCAACAGCACTGTCGACGCTCTGAAAATGGGCGGTGGCGCCGTGGAGTTCGGCGCGCCGGACGCGTTTTACCAACTGGATGTGAAGAGCCTGGACGGTAATGGCACCTTCATCATGCACACCGACTTTTCCACCAACCAGACCGACTTCCTCAACGTACAGGGCAAGGCCGAAGGCAACCACAGCCTGCTGTTGGCCGCCACCGGCTCCGAGCTGGCCAAGGGCGAGCCGATCAAGGTGGTGCACACCGAAGGCGGTGATGCGCAGTTCGCCCTGGCGGGCGGCACCGTTGATATTGGCGCCTTCGATTACGGCTTGAAGAAAGAAGGCACCGACTGGCTGCTCGACCCCTCCCGTCGCGGCACCAGTACCACCGCTCACTCGGTGCTGGCCTTGTTCAACAGCGCGCCGACCGTGCTGTATGGCGAGATGAGCATCCTGCGTACGCGCATGGGTGAATTGCGCTTCAGCGAAGGCGCGGGCAACGGTATGTGGATGCGCAGCTACGGCAACAAGTTCGACGTAGCGGCCAACAAGAACGGTGCGGGCTACACGCAAAACCAGAAGGGCTTCACCATCGGTGCCGACGCGCCGTTGTCGAGCGGTGATGGCCAGTGGATCGCCGGTATGATGGCCGGTCACAGCGTGTCCGACCTGAGTCTGAACCGTGGCAGCAGCGGCGAGGTCAAGAGCTACTACGTGGGCGGTTATGCCACCTGGATGGACGCTGAAAGCGGTCTGTACTTCGATGGCGTGGCCAAGCTCAACCGGTTGCACACCGATAACAATGTGACCATGAGCGATGGCAAGAAAGCCAAAGGCAACTATGCGCAAAACGCCGTGGGCGCTTCGGCTGAATTCGGTCGCCATATCAAGTTGGACGACGGCTTTTTCGTCGAGCCTTATGGGCAGTTGTCGGCCACCATCACCCAGGCGCAAAGCTACGACCTGACCAATGGGCTGCACGCCAAGGGTGATCGTTCCAGCTCGGTGGTCGGCAAGCTCGGTGTGACTGCGGGCAAGAACATCCAACTGGACAGCGGCGGTATCCTGCAGCCTTACTTGCGCACTGCGGTGGCCCATGAGTTTGACCAGAGCAACAAGGTGTTCATCAACGACCAGAGCTTCAACAACGACCTGTCCGGCTCGCGCATCGAGCTGGCGGCTGGTGTGGCCATGACCGTATCGGAGAACGTCAAGTTGCATGCCGACATCGAAACCAGCCAGGGCAAGAAAATCGACCAGCCTTGGGGCGTCAACTTTGGCGTGCGTTACGATTTTTAAGGCGCGTGTCTACGTGAAAAGGGAAGCTACGGCTTCCCTTTTTTTCGTCTTCAGATCAGCAGGCTCAACCAGGTCGAACCCAACAGCAGCAAGGCCGTGCACCGGTTGAAGCGTTGCATCGCCTTGGTCGAGCGCAGCAACCGATTCGAGCCGGCCCCCAATATCGCCCAGGCGCCGAGACAGGGCAGGGAAATCGCGAAAAACAGCAACGACAAATACAGCACCTGCGCCTGACGGTCCGGCCCATTGCCGGCAAACACACTGACCACCGCCACGGCCATCATCCATGTCTTGGGGTTGATCAATTGCAGGCCGGCGGCGCCGGTGAGGCCCAGGCGCTTGCCGGTGGTGTGCGGGCTCACAGCCTTGGGCGGTGCGCTGTAAATCTGCCAGGCCTGGTAGCTCAACCAGGCAACGCCGGCCCATTGCATGGCGCTTTGCACCTTGGGCACTTGCATCAGCGACTGGCCAAGCCCCGACCCTACCAGCAAGACGATGCCTGCGGCCCCCGTGCACGCGCCGAGGATGATCGGCAGCGCGGCCTTGAAGCCATAACGCGCGCTGTTACTCAACACCAGCACATTGGTGGGGCCAGGTGTGATAGAGGCGACGAACGCGAACAGCATGAAAGGGATGAAGGTGGACAGCATGGCGAAGCACTCCGGTAAAGCCATTGATGGAGTCGATCTTCATTCGCCTGCGGCTCAGCTGTCTGGAAGATTTGAGCAGCGCTTGCGGTACGCGGCGGGCGTCAGTCCATACGCCCGCACAAACCAGCGGCCCAGGTGACTCTGGTCGGCGAACCCCAGCGCGCTGGCGGCATCGGCCGGTTGTGCGCCTTTGGCGAGCAAGTGCCGGGCGCGGGCCAGACGCAATTGCACCAGGTAGGCATGGGGCGGCAGGCCGAAGGCGCTTTTGAACGCGCGGGTCAGGCGAAAGCGGTCGACACCGCAGGCCAGGGCCAGTTCGTCCATGCCAATGTCGTGGTGCAGATGGTCATGCAAGTATTCCCGCGCCCTGTGGGCGACCTGCGGCAGGCGCGGGTCCTGGCTGTAGCGGCGGCGCCAGTGAAGTTGCCCGGTAAGACGGGCCAGCAACTGATCCAGTGCACTTTGCCGCACGATCCGCAGTTCGTTGTGATGCAGGCTCTGGAACGCCTGGCTGGTCGCCTGGGCCAGCTGCGGGTCATGGGTCAACGTTCGGGCGAAGCTCAGTTGATGGTCGGCCGGGGCTTGCTCGAACACCGCCGAAACTTCGCGCGCGAGCCAGTACGGGTCCAGATAAAGCATGCGGTAGGTGAAGCCATCGGCAGTGGGCGCGTTACCGTCGTGGATATCTCCAGGCTCCAGCAGGAACACTTGGCCCGGCACACTGTTATGGCGGGTGCGCCGGCAATTGAACTGCTGCACCCCTTGCTCGGTAACGCCGATCAGGTAGCTGTCATGCCAGTGCGGGTCGTAGGCGTGCCCTTGGAAATGCGCGCGCAGGGTCTCTATGCCGGTATCGGCGTCCTGGGACAGATCGATCCAATTGTGCGCGGCCATAAATCACCGAGGATGAATGTGTATCGCCATTAGGGCCCACGGTCGGCCCTGCGTCTAGAAGGTTTGTGCAGCCTCAGCCGAACAGCCCTGCGGCAATATTGATCGAGAACCCTAGAATCGCCGTGTTGAATAAAAAGCCGATCAACGATTGTCCCAGCACTACCTTGCGCAAGCCGCGGGTGGCGACGCCCACATCGGAGGTCTGCACCGCCACGCCGATGGTGAAGGAGAAATACAGAAAATCCCAATAGTTGGGCGTGAGCAAGCCTTCGGCAAAGCGCAGCGCCGGTTCCTTGCCATTCCAGGTGTAATAGAGCCTGGCGTAGTGCACGCTGAAGATCACCCCGATCAGCAGCCACGAACCGATCACCGTCACCCCGGTGAAAGCGTAATGCAACAGGCGCTCGGTGGTTGCCAGGTCTTTGCTGCCCGCCAATTCGAAAGTGATGGTTGCCAGGCTGGCGATGGCGGCGATGCACACCATGAACAGCACCAGCCCGGCGTTTTCGTCTTCGACTTCAGCGATGCGCTTGACGTCCTCGGCCTTGGCGCGAATGGTCAGCCACAGCATTAGTACCAGGTAGGTCCAGACGCCGGCGTTCCAGCCGATCAGGATTTTGCTGGCCAACGCCTCGGCCGGCACCAGGAGGCCCACGGCAAGGCCCAGCACGGCGGCGGATGAAAGGCGAGGGTGGGTGCGGGCGAGGAAGGGCATGGCGGCTCATACTGGGTAGTTTTGAGCACCATAGCTTATTCGGTTGTACTTGATCATGAACTTGATCGATAACCCTGTGGGAGGGGCTTGCCCCCTCCCACATGATTTACCGCGCTTGGCTGGACTAAGCGTCTTTGTCGCGTTTGCGCACCAACTTCATCACCACCACAAAAAACACCGGCACAAACACCACCGCCAGTGTCGCCGTGATCATCCCGCCAATCACCCCCGTACCAATGGCCTGCTGGCTCGCCGAGCTGGCCCCGGTGGCAATCGCCAGCGGCGCCACGCCGAGGATGAACGCCAGCGAGGTCATGATGATCGGGCGCAGGCGCAGGCGCGCGGCTTTCAAGGTGGCGTCGACCAAGTCCTCGCCCTGTTCATACAGGTCCTTGGCGAACTCGATGATCAAAATCGCGTTCTTCGCCGACAGCCCGATGATGGTGATCAGGCCGACCTTGAAGAACACATCGTTGGGCATGCCGCGCAAGCTCACCGCCAGCACCGCCCCAAGCACACCCAGCGGCACCACCAGCAAGACCGAGGTCGGGATCGACCAGCTTTCGTACAAGGCCGCCAGACACAGGAACACGATCAGCAGCGACAGGCCCAACAGTATTGGCGCCTGGGAACCGGACAGGCGTTCCTGCAAGGACAACCCGGTCCATTCCTGGCCCAAACCTGCGGGCAACTGGCTGACCAGACGCTGGATTTCGTCCATTGCCTCGCCGGTGCTGTGCCCTGGCGCCGCTTCGCCGCTGATGGCGATGGCGGGGTAGCCGTTGTAGCGCGTCAGCTGCGTCGGGCCCTGGGTCCACTTGGCTGCGACAAACGCCGACAGCGGCACCATTTTCCCGGCGTTGTTGCGCACGTTGATCTTCATCAAGTCCGCCACCTGGCTGCGCTGGTCGCCTTCGGCCTGCACCACCACGCGCTGCATGCGCCCCTGGTTGGGGAAGTCGTTGATATAGGCCGAACCGATGGCCGACGACAATATATTGCCGACATCGGCAAACGCCACGCCCAGCGCATTGGCCTGCTTGCGGTCCACTTCCAGCTGTATCTGCGGCGCTTCGGCCAGGGCGCTTTCGCGCACGTTGGCCAGGATCGGGCTTTTCGCGGCCGCTTCCAGCAACTCGGTACGCGCAGCCATCAACCCCGCGTGGCCGACGCCGCCACGGTCCTGCAGGCGGAACTCGAAGCCGCTGGAGGTGCCGAGGCCGTCCACCGGGGGTGGCAGGACCGCGAAGGCAATCGCATCCTTGAGCTCGCTGAAGGCCATGTTGGCGCGGTCGGCAATCGACGACGCCGAATCATCGCTGCTGCGCAGCGACCAGTCCTTGAGCGTGGTAAACGCCAGCGCCGCGTTCTGCCCGGAGCCGGAGAAACTGAAGCCCATGATCATGGTGGTATCGCCCACCCCCGGTTCTGTGGCGTTGTGCGCCTCGATCTGCTCAGCCACCTGCACCGTGCGGTTCTTGCTCGCGCCCGGCGGCAACTGGATATCGGTGATGGTGTAGCCCTGGTCTTCCACCGGCAGGAACGAGGAGGGCAGGCGACTGAACAGCAGTCCCAGGCCCACCAGCAGCACCAGGTAGATCAGCAGGTAGCGGCCGCTGCGCTTGAGGGCGTAGGCCACCCAGCCTTCGTAGCGATCGGTGAGCTGTTCGAAGCGTTTATTGAACCAGCCGAAGAGGCCGCCCTTGGCATGGTGCTCGCCCTGGGCAATCGGCTTGAGCAAGGTGGCGCACAGCGCCGGCGTCAAGGTCAGGGCCAGGAAGGCCGAAAACAGGATCGAGGTGGCCATCGACAGCGAAAACTGCTGGTAGATCACCCCCACGGAGCCTGGCATGAACGCCATCGGCAGGAATACCGCCACCAGCACCAGGGTGATACCGATGATGGCGCTGGTGATCTGGCCCATGGCCTTTTTCGTCGCCTCCTTGGGCGACAGGCCCTCAGTCGCCATGATCCGCTCGACGTTCTCCACCACCACAATCGCATCGTCCACCAGGATGCCGATCGCCAGCACCATGCCGAACATGGTCAGTACGTTGATCGAAAAGCCCAGCAACAGCATGGTAGCGAAGGTGCCCATCAGTGCAATCGGCACCACCAGCGTGGGGATCAGGGTGTAGCGCACGTTCTGCAGGAACAGGAACATCACCGCGAACACCAGCGCCATCGCCTCGAGCAAGGTGTAGACCACCTTGGTAATCGAGACCTTCACGAACGGCGAGGTGTCGTACGGAATCTTGTATTGCACATTGGCCGGGAAAAAGCGCGACAGCTCGTCCATCTTCGCCCGCACCAGGTTCGCGGTGTTCAGCGCGTTGGCGCCGGGCGACAGCTGCACACTGACGGCGGTGGACGGCTTGCCGTTCAGGCGGGTGGAGAACTGGTATTCCTGGCTGCCGACTTCCACCCGCGCCACGTCGCCGATGCGCACGGTAGAGCCGTCAGGGTTGGCCTTGAGGACGATGTCGGCGAACTCCGCCGGCGTCGACAATTGGCCCTTGACCAGAATGGCGGCGGTGATTTCCTGGGTGTTTGTCGCTGGCAGATCACCGATGCTGCCGGCGGAGACTTGAGCGTTCTGCGCGCTGATCGCGGCATTCACATCGGCCGGGGTGAGGTTGAAGCCGATCAGCTTCTGCGGGTCGATCCAGATGCGCATGGCGCGCTCGGCGCCATACAGCTGGGCCTTGCCCACCCCGTTCAGGCGCTTGAGTTCGTTCATCACGTTGCGCGCCAGGTAATCGCTGAGCGCCACGTCGTCGAGCTTGCCGTCCTCGGATGTCAGCGTTACCAGCAGCAGGAAGCCGGCCGAGACTTTTTCCACCTTCAAGCCTTGTTGCGTCACGGCTTGCGGCAAGCGCGACTCCACCGCCTTGAGACGGTTTTGCACATCCACCTGGGCCATTTCCGGGTTGGTGCCCGGTTGGAACGTGGCGGTAATGGTCGCCGAACCCAGGCTGCTCTGGGACTCGAAATACAACAGGTGATCGGCGCCGTTAAGCTCCTGCTCGATCAGGCTGACCACGCTTTGATCCAGGGTCTGGGCCGAAGCGCCAGGGTACACCGCGTAGATTTCCACCTTGGGCGGCGCGACGTTGGGGTATTGGGCCACCGGCAATTGCGGGATCGCGAGGACGCCGGCCAGCAAAATGAACAAGGCCACCACCCAGGCGAAGATCGGGCGGTCGATAAAGAACTGCGGCATGGCGGGTTATTCCTTCACGAGCGGGCTGTCGTCCACTTCAACTTTTTCACCGGGGCGTGCATGTTGCAGGCCCTCGACGACAATGCGGTCACCGGGCTTGAGGCCGCTGCTGACGATCCAGCGATCCTCGATCACCGCGCCCAACTCCACCGGCTGCTGGCGCACGGTTTGCTCGCCGTCCAGCAACAGCACCATGGGGATGCCGGCGCTGTCGCGGGTGATGGCGCGTTGCGGCACGCTCAGGCCTTGTTTGTCGACCGCCTGTTCCAGGCGCACCCGCACAAAGCTGCCGGGCAGCAGGTCGAGGTCCGGGTTGGGGAACTCGCTGCGCAGGATGATCTGCCCGGTGCCCGGGTCGACGCTGATTTCGGCGAACAGCAGCTTGCCCGGCAACGGGTACAGGCTGCCGTCGTCCTGGATCAGGGTGGCCTTGGCCTGGTCCTGGCCGACCTGCTTCAAGCTGCCGGCACGAAAGGCACGGCGCAGGTCATTGAGCTCGCGGGTGGACTGGGTCAGGTCGGCGTGGATCGGGTCCAACTGCTGGATGACCGCCAGCGGCGTGGCTTCGTTCTGGCCGACCAGCGCGCCTTCGGTCACCAGGGCACGGCCGATGCGCCCGGAAATCGGCGCGGTCACGGTGGCGTAACCCAGGTTCAGCCTGGCGCGCTCGACGGCAGCCTTTTGCGCGGCAACCTCAGCGTTGGTCTGGCGCAGGGCGGCGCGGGCGTTGTCGTAGTCCTGGCCGCTGATGGCGTTGCCTTCCACCAACTGGCTGTAGCGCTGCTCCTGCAGGCGTGCCTGGAATGCATTGGCCTCGGCCTTGCTCAGGTTGGCCTGGGCGCTGTCGAGGTCGGCCTTGAAGGGCGCCGGATCGATGCGGAACAGCACGTCGCCCTGTTTCACGTCATGGCCTTCATTGAATACGCGCTGCATCACCACCCCGGCAACCCGGGCGCGCACTTGCGCCATGCGCGGCGCGGCGATGCGCCCGCTCAATTCGCTGGTGATGGACAGGGGCTTGGCTTGCAGCGTCTCGACACGCACTTTGGCCAGCGGCATTTGTGGCGCTTCGTCTGCTGACTGACCACACGCGCTCAGCGCCAGTGTGAGGGCCAGCAGGCAAAACGGCGCAAATAGATTCTTTGACATGCTCTTATCCCAATATTGACTGGCGCATCCTAAAGTCACCTGCGCCGTGGTGCTGTGAAGCTGTGTAGGTCGTGTGTGAAGAAATGTAAGGGGCGGCGCGCGGGGCGCTGAGGGCGTATATCCTTGCACAACCTTGCTTGCAATGAAGATCAAATGTGGGAGGGGGCTTGCCACCTGCCACATGGATTTGTGTACGACACCTCACTGTATTTTCTGGAAACACCTTCATGCCCAACATCCTCCTGGTGGAAGACGACGCCGCACTCTCCGAGTTGATTGCCAGCTACCTGGAGCGCAATGGCTACCATGTCAGCGTGCTCAGCCGTGGCGACCAGGTCCGTGAGCGGGCGCGGCTGAACCCGCCGGACCTGGTGATCCTCGACCTGATGCTGCCCGGCCTCGACGGCCTGCAGGTCTGCCGTCTGCTGCGCGCGGACTCGGCGGGCCTGCCTATCCTGATGCTCACGGCCCGTGACGACAGCCACGATCAGGTCCTGGGCCTGGAAATGGGCGCCGACGATTATGTGACCAAACCCTGTGAGCCTCGCGTGCTGCTCGCCCGTGTGCGCACCCTGCTGCGCCGCAGCAGCCTGTCGGAACCCCAGGTGGCCAGCGACCGCATCATCATGGGCAACCTGTGCATCGACCTGTCCGAGCGCAGCGTCACCTGGCGCGAGCAGGCGGTGGAGTTGTCCAGCGGCGAGTACAACCTGCTGGTGGTATTGGCGCGGCATGCCGGGGAAGTGCTCAGCCGCGACCAGATCCTGCAGCGCCTGCGCGGTATTGAGTTCAATGGCACCGACCGCTCGGTGGACGTGGCCATCTCCAAGCTGCGCCGCAAGTTCGACGACCACGCCGGTGAAGCGCGCAAGATCAAGACCGTGTGGGGCAAGGGCTACCTGTTCAGCCGTTCCGAGTGGGAATGCTGAGCCATGTTTCGTGTCCTGCTGCGCCTCTACCTGATCACTATCGTCACCTACAGCGCGGCGATTTTCCTGATCCCCAAGCTGGTGATCCAGCTGTTTGAACACCGCTACCTGAACTACAACGTCGAACAGTCCCGTGGCCAGCAAACGCTTATCGTCAAGCAATACCTGCGCGCGCCGGTGGAACGCTGGTCGCAGGTCACCGAGCAGCTGAGCCGCGACTTCGCGCCCTTGAAGGTGCAATTGCTGCTGCGCCAGGACGCGCGCTACACGCCCGCCGAGGAGCGGTTACTGGAGCAGGGCAAACCGGTGGTCCGCCTGGGTGAGTGGGGCTGGATGGAGGAAGTCAGCTCGCCGATCAACGAGCAGTTCGCGGTCAAACTGATCATCCCGCCGGACCCGTTGGACATGAACCTGCTGTACTGGTCGATGAACGTGCTGGTCGGCGCCGCGCTGCTGGCCTGCCTGCTGGTGTGGTTGCGGCCCCATTGGCGCGACCTGGAGCGTCTCAAAAGCACCGCCGCGCAGTTGGGCAAGGGCAACCTGGCCGAACGCACGCAGATCCCGCCGAGTTCCAGCATCGGCAGCCTGGCGGCAGTGTTCGACGCCATGGCCAATGACATCGAGCATCTGTTGAACCAGCAGCGCGACCTGCTTAACGCGGTGTCTCACGAGCTGCGCACACCGCTGACGCGCCTGGATTTCGGCCTGGCCCTGGCGCTGTCGGAAGATCTGCCGGCGGCCAGCCGGGAACGCTTGCAGGGCCTGGTGGCGCATATTCGGGAGCTGGATGAGCTGGTGCTGGAATTGCTGTCCTACAGCCGCCTGCAAAACCCGGCGCAGTTGCCGGAACGCGTGGAGGTGGTGCTGGATGAATTCATCGACAGTGTATTGGGCAGTGTCGACGATGAGCTGGAAAACCCCGAGATCGTCATCGAGGTCGCGCTCGACTGCGCCGTGGAGAGCTTCAGCCTCGATCCGCGTCTCACTGCCCGCGCGCTGCAGAACCTGTTGCGCAACGCCACGCGTTACTGCGACAAGCGCATCCAGGTCGGCGTCAAGGTCTGCCCCAAAGGCTGTGAAATTCGCGTGGATGATGACGGTATCGGCATTCCGCCGGATCAGCGCGAACGCATCTTCGAGCCGTTCTATCGCCTGGACCGCAGCCGCGACCGCGCCACCGGGGGCTTTGGCCTGGGCCTGGCCATCAGCCGACGGGCCCTGGAAGCCCAGGGCGGCACCTTGACCGCCGAGGCTTCACCGTTGGGCGGGGCGCGGTTTCGCGTGTGGTTGCCTACTGTCGATTGATCAAAGCACCTTGACCGCGCGGCCGATGGCCTGGATCGGCCCGGTCGGTTTACCGGTGGGAGAGCCGCTCGGGTCTTCCAGGGTCAGCTCGAACAATTGATTCGGCGCCAGCGGTGGCAGCTTGTCCAGTGGCACCGACAACGTCTGGCCCGGCTTGACCAACCCCAGGGACACCGGCCCCTGCCAGCCATCGGCCTTGGTCCAGAATTGCAGGGCCTTATCGGCCGGCACCTGCATCACGCCCAGTGGAATCAACTGGATCTGCCGGTTATCGCTGGCCTGGATCACCCAACCGGGTGCCTGGCTTTGCGGCGCCACCAGCACCACCAAAAAGCTGGGTTCGGCAATGGGCGGGCGTATCAGCAGCAGCGTGCCCAGTACCAAGGTTGCCATCAACCCCGCAGCGGCCAGACCACGCCAGAATGCCAGCAAGTTCCACCACGCCACGTGGTTGTGCGGGGCTGCGAGGTGGCGCTCGATGCGCCGCCACAATTGCGCGCTAGGGCGCACCGGTTGCGCCAGCGCCGTGAGGGGCAACAGGCGTTGCTCCCAGGCATCCACTGCCGCACGCAGTGCCGCATCGTGCTTGAGACGTTGCCGGACTTCGCTGCGCTGTTCGGTGGGCAGGGTGCCCAGCACGTATTCACTGGCCAGTTCATCAAGTGTGTCGTTCATGCCATGCACTCCCGCAAGGCGGCAAGGCTGCGTTTGATCCAGGCTTTGACGGTGCCCAACGGCGTACTCAGTTTCTGCGCGATTTCGTTGTGGGAGTAACCGTCCACGTAGGCATGCAGGATGCAACTGCGGCGGGCCGGGTCGAGGCGTTCCAGGCAGCTGTGGATTTGCCCGGAGCGCGCGGCGAATTCAAAGGTATCGGCAGGTTCGGCAAGTGGCTCGTCCTGATCATCCAGGGGCACCACGCGCCCGGTATTGCGCACACTGTCCAGGGCCAGGTGCCGAGTCACGCTGAACACCCAGCCGCGTGCAGAGCCTCGATCGGGATCGAAACTGCGCGCGCCGTGCCATATTTTGATGAAGGCGTCGTGCACGATGTCTTCAGCCTGAGCCTTGTTTCGGGTAATGCGCAGCGCCACGCCGAGCAAGCGGCTGCTGTCATGCTCGTAGAGCTGATGCAGGGCGCGTTGATCGCCACGGGCGCAGGCCAACAGGCACATTTCGTAATCAAAGATGATTTCAGCCAAGCCAACATTTCCTGCCACTGAGTGAACGACCGTCCTCTGCAGGCGCGAGCGTGCTCGCTCCTGCATGGCCAGCGTAGCCGAGTTTATTCAGTTGGCTGCCCAGAAAATGTAATCGGCCTGGTACTTGACCCGTTCCTGCTGGCCCTTGTTCGCGACCGTGCATGGCGTACCCGGTGCCACGCCGCCCTTGAGCGCAACCCGCTGCACATAGGTCACGCCGGTCATGGCGCCCTTGCCCTCGGCCGGATTGGCCTTGACCAACTGATAGGGCAGGTTGCCCGGACTCGACGGTGCCACGGCCAATTGAGTGCCGGTGATCGTTGAGCCGTCCTGGGCCTGCCAGGTGGCGGGCGGGCCGAAATAACTGCCCACTGCCTTGCCATTACGGTCGTTGAGCACCGCCTTGGGGCCGACGAAGGTCCATTCGGTCTGGCCCGGCGCGTTGGCCTTGTCGCGGCATTCGTAGGTGATCTCGCCGACACCGGTGGTTTCCATCGTCACCTTATGGCCATCCGGCACCTTGATGCCGTCGGGCACGCCGGTCTGCGCAAAGGCGGCAGGTGCGACGATGAGCAAGCTGGTCAAGCAAAGCAGTGCTTTAACGTGCATGGTGTTTCTCCATTGGGTAGGACAGCAGGGTTACATTGACTGCTACTCGGGAGGCATGCCGATTGGATGCAGCGGTGTGCAAAAAAAGTTGGGTTTTTAAAAAAAGCATAAAGTCAGATCATATTGATATAAGTGGTTATAAGAAAAATCGCTATCCTGCCGCCAGAAATTTATAAGGCCGCAGGTAGCTGTGATGGATGTGGGTAATGTGGGGTTCGTGGTTGCCGGCCTGATCGTAGGGTTTATCGTAGGCATGACTGGCGTCGGTGGGGGCTCGTTGATGACGCCGATCCTGTTGTGGTTCGGCATCAATCCGGCCACCGCCGTGGGCACTGACCTGTTGTATGCCGCCATCACCAAGTCCGGTGGGGTGCTGGTGCACAGCAAGAACAGGAACATCGACTGGACCATTACCGGCTGGCTCACCCTGGGCAGCGTGCCGGCAGTGTTGCTGACCCTGTGGTTCCTCGCCAGCCTGCACACCGACCCCAGTGCGATGAATGCGGTGATCAAGCAGGCGCTGGGTGTGGTGTTGTTGCTGACGGCCCTGGCGATTCTGTTCAAGCAACGCTTGCTGGCGTTCGCCCAGCGCCATGCCGGTGACGACTATTCGATGCGCCCGCGCAATCTGAATGCGCTGACGGTGGTGACGGGCGCAGTGCTCGGCACGATGGTGGCGCTGACATCCATCGGCGCCGGCGCGCTGGGGACCGTGGCGCTGTTTATTCTGTATCCGTTTCTCGCTACGCGCCGTCTGGTGGGCACCGAGATCGCCCATGCGGTGCCGCTGACTTTGGTGGCGGGGCTGGGCCATGCGAGCATGGGCAATATGGATTGGCATCTGTTGGGGTTTCTGCTGATGGGCTCGCTGCCGGGGATTTATCTGGGCAGTCATATGACGGGCAGGATTCCGGATGGTGTGCTGCGTCCTTGTCTGGCGGTGATGTTGATGGCGGTGGGTTACAAACTGGCGTTCTAGGGTAAGCGGCGGTTCCAATGTGGGGCTTTGTCGGCCTCAAATGTGGGAGGGGGCTTGCTCCCGATGGCGGCCTCTGGGCCGACCAGGATGTTGGATCGGACCGAGTACATATCCGTTGCTGCGGTCACGGCTGCTTAGGGTTCCGCCCTTACGGCGGCTCACTTTTGAAAAGCGCAAAAGTAAGCAAAACGCTCTTGCCCCACCACTCGGCACCTCGCCTGGGCTCGGTGTGCCCGAACGCAGGCTTGAATCCGTGGGCCGCCGCAATGGGCCATCCCTGGCCCAGTGCGGCTAACCCGGCGTCCTGCCGGGTTACCCACGGATTCAAGCCTGCGTTCGGCCAGCGTGGTTTAACGGGGCGCCTGAGATCAAAAGCAGATCAAGATCAAGGGCGGCTCGCTGCGCATCGTGGTTAGCGTTGTGTCGATACCCATGGCTGCGCATCGCCCTCTGTAGGAGCGAGCTTGCTCGCGAAAAACGTCAACGATA
Source organism: Pseudomonas sp. 24 E 13 (assembly GCF_900004715.1). NCBI lineage: Bacteria > Pseudomonadati > Pseudomonadota > Gammaproteobacteria > Pseudomonadales > Pseudomonadaceae > Pseudomonas > Pseudomonas sp. 24 E 13. The sequence continues at coordinate 23,372 of NZ_CVTO01000160.1, read as the reverse complement.
ACGCGGGCTTCCTGAATAAACGCGGTGCCTGTGAGTTTTTCGCGAGCAAGCTCGCTCCTACGGGCATTAGGCTTTTGCCGGGCCGTTGCCGATCTGCCAGACGAACGGTGGCTCGGTGCCATTGATCACCCAGTCGCCGACAATCCGTGCCTTGTAGATCAGCGGGTTGTGCGATGACACGGTTCGCGCATTGCGCCAGTGCCGGTCCAGGGCTTTGCCCTGGCGCACATCGGAGGCTCCCAGGGCGTTGAACAGTTGGCTGGTGGCTCGCTGGATCAATTCCGACACCACCACCTGGGCTGTCGCGGATTCGATTTCGGCGGCGACGTTGGCTTCGCGCTCTGCTGCGTTATCGCCACCGAAGCGGGCCAGGTAGGCCCGTTGCGCCGGCAGTGCGGCGTGCAATGCGCTGGCGCGGGCTGCGTAGACGAGCGCGGCGACTTCGCCTACCACTTGTTGTACCTGCGCGTCCTGGCTGACATGCGGGGCGTTGCCGTGGCTGTAGATGCGTTTGCGCGTGCGTACCTGATGGGCCACGTCGTTGAGCGCCGCGTGGCCGATGCCGGCCAGGGTGGCGAGCAGTACCAGTTGATAGAACGCGGTCTGGTATTTGAAGCGGGTGGAAAAGTCGATCACGTTTTGCCCTTCGACCACGGCATCGGTAAAGCGCGTGGTGCCGCTGCCGGTGGTGCGTTGGCCGAAGCCGTCCCAGTCATCGCTTTGCACCACCCCGGGCTGGCGCGTGCGGGTGGCGGCGATGACGTCGGCGCCGGTGTCGCTGCGCTGGGCGTATACATCGATCCAGTCGGAAAACAGGCTGCCGGTGCTGTAGAACTTTTCACCGTTGAGTGTCCAGTCGTCGCCGTTGGGGCTGACCTGGGTGACCACGTCGCCGATAGCGACATTGCCGATTTCGGTCCAGGCGCAGCCGACGATGTCGCCGTCGACAAAGCGCTTGAACCATACCTCGCGCGCCGCGCCCGGCGGCGCATTCAGGCGGTCTTCGGCGAACGCAAAATGCCCGCGCAGGGCCTGGGGCACATTGGAGTCGGCGGCGGCGAGTTCGATCAACAGTTCGAACAGCTGCGGCAGCGACGCGCCGCCGCCGCCATATTCCACCGGCACGCGTACCGCGCCAAAACCGGCTTCCTTCAACCAGCGGATCGGCTCATGGGGCAGGGTGCGGCTGTGTTCGCGTTCCACCGCGCCGTCGGCGATGCGCTGGAAGATGGGACGGAAACGTTCGGCCAGGGCGGGGTAGTCGACGCCGATGGACAGCGGGTTGATGACGTGTTGCTCGGTCATGGGTGCGGCTCCTGGGCTGTGATCAAGTCCCTGGGTGTTTGCACAGTCCGTGCCGGGCGCGGCGGCCCGTGTTTACGGCGCGAGGAGGCCAGCCGCTGTTGCTCCAGCAACAGCGTTTGCACAAAATGCAGTGTTGCATGACAGTCGCGGCGCCTTGCGTAACCCCGAGGTTTCGCGCCACAACCCGCAAGGGCAGGGCATGTACCCATAGCTGGCACGCTTGCTGCTCAAGTCCTCCTACATTCCTTTGTGCGAGGTACCTCCAATGAGTCAACACGCCGTGAAATTTGCCTATTGGGTGCCCAACGTCAGCGGTGGGCTGGTGGTCAGCAAGATCGAGCAGCGCACCCACTGGGGCATCGACTACAACCGTAAACTGGCGCAACTGGCCGAAGCCGCCGGCTTTGAATATGGCCTGACCCAGATTCGTTTCACCGCCGGCTACGGCGCGGAGAACCAGCACGAGTCGGTGGCGTTCAGCCACGCGTTGCTCGCGGCGACCACCACCCTCAAGGTGATTGCGGCGATCCTGCCGGGTCCCTGGCAACCGGCGCTGGCGGCCAAGCAGTTGGCGACCATCGACCAGCTCACCAACGGCCGCATCGCGGTGAATATCGTCAGTGGCTGGTTCAAGGGCGAGTTCCAGGCCATCGGCGAACCGTGGCTGGAGCACGATGAGCGCTATCGTCGCTCCGAAGAATTCATTCGCGCCTTGAAAGGTGTGTGGACCCAGGACGATTTCACCTTCAAGGGTGACTTTTACCGTTTCAACAATTACACCCTCAGGCCCAAGCCACTGGGCCAGCCCGAAGTGTTCCAGGGCGGCAGTTCAAGGGCCGCGCGCGACATGGCGGCGCGGGTGTCGGACTGGTACTTCACCAACGGCAACACCCCCGAAGGCATCAAGGCCCAGGTCGACGATATCCGTGCCAAGGCCGCCGCCAACAATCATTCGGTAAAGATCGGCGTCAACGCCTTTGTGATCGCTCGCGACACTGAAGAAGAAGCGCGGGCCGTGCTGGCGGACATCATCGACAAGGCCGACCCGGAAGCGGTCAATGCCTTTGGCGATGCCGCCAGGCAGGCCGGCAAGGCGTCACCGGAAGGCGAGGGCAACTGGGCCAAGTCCAGTTTTGAAGACCTGGTGCAGTACAACGACGGCTTCAAGACCAACCTGATCGGCACCCCGCAGCAGATTGCCGAGCGCATCGTCGCGCTCAAGGCGGTAGGCGTGGACCTGGTGCTGGCCGGCTTCCTGCACTTCCAGGAAGAAGTGGAATATTTCGGCAAACGCGTGTTGCCGCTGGTGCGTGAGCTGGAAGCCGAGGCCTCCGTCAAGCAGGTGGCCTGACCCGGTTGATCGTTCCCACGCTCTGCGTGGGAATGCATCCTGTGACGCTCTGCGTCACGACTTCAAGAGCGTCCAGGGCGGCATTCCCACGCGGAGCGTGGGAACGATCGGGTCAGGCGGTCGGTTGCAGGGTCAACACCTCAAACCCATCCGCCGTCACCGCGACGGTATGTTCCCATTGCGCCGACAGGCTGTTGTCTTTGGTCACCACCGTCCAGCCATCTTTGAGGCTGCGCACTTTGGCGCTGCCCTGGTTGAGCATCGGCTCGATGGTGAACACCATGCCTTCGCGCAGTTCCAGCCCGGTGCCGGGACGGCCGAAGTGCAGGATCTGCGGCTCTTCGTGCATTTCCCGGCCAATGCCGTGGCCGCAGTATTCACGCACCACGCTGTAGCCGTTGGCCTGCGCATGGCATTGGATCGCATGGCCGATGTCACCCAGGCGCGCGCCGGGCTTGACCTGGCGGATGCCGGCCCACATCGCTTCGAAGGTCATTTCTACCAGGCGTCGCGCCTTGGGCGTCACCGTGCCGATCATGTACATCTTGCTGGAGTCGGCGATAAAGCCGCCTTTTTCCAGGGTGATGTCGATGTTGATGATGTCGCCATGCTTAAGGATTTGCTTCGCGCTGGGCATGCCGTGACACACCACTTCATTGATCGATGTATTGATGCTGAAGGGGTAGTCATATTGCCCGAGGCTGGCCGGGCGGGCCTGCAACGTCTGGCGGATGAAGGTTTCGACAGCGCTGTCCAGCTCCAGGGTGGAGCGACCGGCGACGACAAAACTGTCGAGCATGCTGAACACCTGGGCCAGCAGGCGCCCGGACTCGCGCATCAGCGCAAGCTGTTGCGGCGTCTTGATCATTGGCTGCGCCCCCTGATCAGGTCAGGTTTGTCCAGCAACAGTTTGTTGATCAGGTCGTTGTAGGGCAACTGAGGATTGAGCTCGGCAAGCAGGCCGATCTTGATCCAGAACTCGGCCTGAGCGTTGATGGAGCGGTCCATCGCGGCGCTGGCCAGGCGCAGTTGTTCGTGCAGTTGGTCGGTGATCTTGACGATGCCCATAAGCTTCACTGTGGAGGATTTGTATACGAAGCGTATATGTTTCGTATGCTTTTCGAAAGCTCCGCTCGAAGGCTGGTTGAGTGGCTGATTGTTTGCCACATGTTGCTGAAAAATCGACCACGCCTGTTGCGTCCGATCCGAGACTGACGGTTAAACGTTTAATCGGCGCGGTTCGACGATGATGTGAACTGTCGGATGTACGGCGTATAAGCAAGCGCTGAGCTTATGAAGAAAGGTTACAACCGCAATGGATTTTGCCGAGTAGGCTCATCAGTTGAAGGCGTCTTCCAAGGCCGGCAGACGTGGCGGGCAAGTGCCTGCCGGACCCTATAAAAACTGTTGGCAGTCTCAAACAAGGAGAGGTTGGCCATGCTTTCTGAACTCGAGCTTCGCAGCATTATTGAAGGAAGTTTCCTGCCCAAGCGGTGTGAGTGCACCAAAGCCGAAGATGCGTCGCTGACGATCAAGGTGTACGACGACCGCGACCGTGATCGCGTGGAGTTGGAGGTCAAAGGCATCAGCGCGGACAAACTCGACAGCAGTCGCGCCATTTGCAACCTCATCGCGGGGCTGCGTGAAGACCTCAAGCAGGCGCACACGCCGGTCCTGCAGCGAGCAGGAGGGCGTGGTTTTTAAGCGTGCGCCCGGCCCTGCGTTGACGTGGAGGCCGGTATTGACCAGGCCTCCTGCCGTTCACCAGCTCAGGCGCACCCCGGCGTTGCCGCCCACACCCCTCTGGGCATTACCGTCCATATCAGTGGTGTAGTCCGCCGCCAGGTAAACACTCACCGCCGGCGACAAGTGGGCGACGACCCCTACGCCGACATCGGCGGTGGACGACTTGTGATCGCTCTTGATGCGGTCCACATCATCGTAAGTCACCGTGTTGCTGCCGCCGAACGTGCGCCAGGCGTTGACGCGCACATAAGGTTCGACGGGCATATTGCCCACCCGATAGCGACCCTTGACGCGGGCACCCAGACGTCCGGTCCAGTACGCCTGGGAGTCGAACGACACCTTGGAAATACCGTCATGCTGGCTGTCCAGGTCGATGGTCTGGCGGATCATCTGGAGCTGGGGCTCCATCACCCAATGTTCGGAAACGCTGATGGGATAACCCGCTTCAGCGGAGAGTGCCAGGGCATCGCCCTTGGTGTTCACCTTTACGCCGCGGTCGGACGTGTTGTCGCCGTCGAGGCGTGTGCCCATGGCCACCAGGTCGATGTACCAACCCTTGGGGTCGGTCAGCGTCCAGTAGGCGCCAAAGTTATCACCGTCGAGTTTGATCCGCCCGGAGCGCCGGTCCTGAAAGCCTTCGGCGAACCCTTTCACGTCGCCGCGCAAGCGACTCTGCCCGATGAACAGGCCGACACGTTGCAATTGCCCGCCGCCGGTTTGCCCAGCGTAGAGGTCATGCCCCACCTGATAGCCCTTGACGCTGCCGTCGAAGCTTGGCGACACGGTGCCCGACCAGCTCTTGTTCAAATCACCGCCATAGGCACGCGCCCAGCCGGCCGCAACCGCCCCCGTTTCAGTGAGCAGGCTTTGCTCGCCCTGGCGCTCATGAAAGGTGCCCAGGGCCATCCGGGTCATGACTTGCGCGGCCGGGACCACCACCGAGTACACCGGCACCTCCAGGCGATACAGCGGGATGGGCTCTGCACCGACCACGGCCGTCGGTAGCGCCGGGCTGCCTGCGGCAGGTTGCGGTGAAGTGGCTGCCGCGACCTGGCTCGGCGGTGCCACCGCAGGCTCGATCGGCGCGACCGGTTGCGCGGTCGGCGGCTCCACCGCTGGTTCATCGGGGTCGACGACGGGAGGCGTCGGTGTAATCGGTGCAACAGGCACCACCACCGGCGGGGTGGGCGGTACCGGCGGCACGACGTGTGGCTGCACGGCCACCACCGACGAGCGCAGGTACCAGTTGTTTTCCGTGCCGGCGGTCACGCCGCCTTTGAACAGCCGATATTCATAGGCGCCGGCAGACACCGAGCCCTTTAACGCAAAGGCATCTGCGCTGCTGGTCGTGCCGTTGAGGGCCTGGACCACCTCGATGCCACTGTTCTGAGTCAGCCCGCCTGCACCGCCCAGATTGGTGACGCCCAGTCGCGTGTGACCGCCGATAATTCCATCGGACACCACCAGCTTGTCGGTCGCGGAGTTGTCATCACCGAGGGCGCTTTGCAGCCACAGCTGGCCGTTATTGCCCACATAGTTGCCATGCACCGTCAATGAACTGTTCGCGCTGTTGTCGGTGGTCATGTCAATCGTGCCGGCATTGTTCAGCGTCGCCAGCTGGCCCGCCGTGTAGGGGCGGATTGCGCCCTGGCTCACCGCCAGGGTACTGCTGCCATCGATGTTGAACGTACCGGTGTTGCTTGCACTGTCACCGAGGAAAAAGTCCCCGGCCAGCGCAAAGCGCGAGGCGTTGTTGAGGTTGACCGTCTCCCAGCCGACATAGCGGGTGGGCGTACTGGACGTGCTGTTATCGAACGTCAATTGATCATTGCCCAGGCCGCCGTCAATCGACGGCGTGGCGGCCAACCGGCTTTCATCAAGAGCGCTGAGCAAGGCGGTGTCGTCACCATCGCCCATCAAGACTGAAGACTGGATTGCGCCGCCCTTGCGCCAGGTGAACGTGTCGTTGCCGAAACTGGCGCGGATTTCACCTTTGATCACGCCGCCGCTCACCGTAATGATGTCGTCGCCGCCGCTGGTGCTGATATTGCCGCCGACGCTGCCTGTTCCCGAGATGTCGACCCTGTCCTTGCCGAACCCGGTGACCAGGTTGCCGAGGATCTCGCCGCCGGTCATCTCGTAGACGTTATCGTCCAGTTTCATGTCGACCCGGCCAATCGTGCCGCCGGTTTGCCGCGCCACGTCACCGTCGACGAATTCCCGTTCGATGACGCCGCCGGTCATCAAGAAGGTATCGAGGCCATCGCCCTGGGCCAGCGAAACGATCCGCCCGCCGTTCATGACGAAGTCATCGATGCTGGCGCCTTGTTGCACGGCACCCAGGATACTGCCGGCATCGATCAGGATGCGATCGGCGCCCGCGCCGAACGTGACAGGGCCGTTGATGGTTCCCGTACCACCGGCGGGCAGCGTCAGGCGGTTGTTGCCCTGAAGATCGGTGAGCCCGGCGGTGCTGGTGCCGCTGTCGCAGACGAACGTATCGTCACCGGGACCGGGGCTGAAAGCGCACGCGGCATGCGCGGGATGGGGCGTGAAGTACTGCAGTGAAAGGATGCCGACAGCAATAACGGCTCGGGTTGGGAAACCAGATGCCTTGGTCATGACGCGTCCTACGTATTGTTTTTAGTTACTGCTGTTCTTCGGTGTAGCACAGCTTCGCTGCATGGCAAGCTTTTTGGATAAAAGGTAAAGGCCGCGCAGGGCACGGCCGGTGGGGCTATCAGCCTAATTGGCGACGGTAGGGCAAGTCCGGCCCGGTGCGGGTGCAGGTCAGCGCCGCCGCGCGGATGGCAAAGCCGAGCATGGCGTCGATCTGTTCGCGGCTGAGCTGGTGCAGCCCTTCAACCGAGTCCAATTGCTGCTCGGTCAACCAGGCGATCAACGCCGCCTGGAAGGTATCGCCGGCGCCCACCGTGTCGGCCATCACGATGTCGATAGCCGGTTGTGACCAGGTGCCGTGCCGGCGGCTGAACACACTGGCGCCGTCGCCGCCACGGGTGAGAAATATCAGCTGGCAGCGGTGTTGCAGCCAGCCTTGCAGCACGCTTTCGGGCGATTGCTCGGGGTAGAGCAGGTGCAGGTCCTCATCGCTGACCTTGATCAGGTCCGCATGCTTGACCAGCTCGGCGATACGGTCGCGCCACAGCTGGATGTCCGGTTGCGGGTTAAGGCGCACATTGGGGTCGAGGCTGATCAGGCGCTTGCCGCTTTCGCGCTGGACCAGGGCCAGCAGCGTGTCGCCGATGGGTTGCACCACCAACGAGAACGAGCCGATATGCAACCCGCGAATCTCATCGCCCAGCACCGGCAGATGCGCGACCTGCAGTTGCCGGTCGGCGCAACCTTCGCCGCGAAAGCTGTATTGCGGCGAGCCATTGGCACCCACGGCAACCATCGCCAGCGTGGTCGGTGCGGCGAACTCGACGAGAAATTGCCGGCTCACGCCTTCATCCTCGAGCACCTGCACCAGGCGCCGGCCGAGGAAGTCGGTGGACACTCCGCCGAACAGTCCGGCCTCGATGCCCAGGCGGCGCAAGCCCACGGCCACGTTGAACGGCGACCCGCCGGCAATCGACTTGTAGTTGACCTTGGACGCAAGCCCGCTGGCATCCTCCTCGCTGAAAAAATCAAACAGCGCTTCACCGCACACCAGATACATAGTCGTTCGCTCTTAAAGGGTTGCCACAAGCTGTTGATAGCGCTCGTAGGCCTGTTGATAGGCCCTGACATTGGCCGGCACCGGCAGGGTGCGGCTGGCCGGGTCAAGGCTCACGCATTTGTCGCAAAGGCTGGCCAGGGATTCGCCGGACTGGCACCACGCCGCCTGGATCGCCGCGCCCAGGGCTGCGGCCTCGCTTTGTTCGGTACACACCACTTCGGTATTCATGATATCGGCAACCATCTGCCGCCACAGCGGGCTTTTCGACCCGCCGCCGATCAAGCGGATGCCCAGGCTCTGCAGGCCGGTCTGGCGCAGCAGGTCGAGGCCGTAACGCAAGCCGAAGGTGGTGCCTTCGACCACCGCACGGCACAGGTTGGCGCGGGTCAGGTTGGTCATGGTCAGGCCGTGCAGGCTGCCGGTGGCCTGGGGCAGGGCGGGCACCCGTTCGCCGTTGAGGAACGGCAGCATGCTCACCCCGTCCGCGCCGATGGGGGCCTGTTCGACCAGGGCGTTGAAGGTGTTCAAGTCCAGCTCGAACAGCTCGCGCACCACGCCGGTGGCGTTGGTCAGGTTCATGGTGCAGATCAACGGCAACCAGCCGCCGCTGGAGGAGCAGAAGGTGGCGACCGACGCCTGGGGACTGACGTTGGGCTGGTCGGCAAACGCGTAGACGGTGCCCGATGAGCCCAGGCTCATGGTGATCACGCCCGGTGCGATATTGCCGGTGCCGATGGCGCCCATCATGTTGTCACCGCCGCCGCTGGCGACAATCGCCTGGGGGTTGATGCCCAGGCGCTCGGCGATGCCCGGCAGGATCGTGCCCACCGCCTGGTCGGCGGCGATCAGCTCGGGCAGCGCCGCTTGCAGGCGCCCGCTGGGGTCGATGTGCTGCAGCAGCGCCACGTCCCATTCACGGCGGCGCACGTCGAAATAGCCGGTGCCTGAAGCATCGCCGTATTCGGCGACGGCGCGGCCGGTGAGCCAGTAGTTGAGGTAGTCATGGGGCAACAGGATATGGGCGATGCGCGCAAACAGGTCCGGATGCCGTTCGCGGGTCCACAGCAGTTTGGACACGGTGTAGCCCGGCGCAATGACCACGCCCAGGCGCTCCAGCGAGCCGCTTTCGCCGCCCAGGTGCTGCAACAGGCGCTCGTTTTCGGCGGCGGTCTCGGTGTCGCACCACAGCTTGGCCGGGCGCAGCACCCGGCCCTGGGCGTCGAGCAGAACCAGGCCATGTTGCTGGCCGGACACGCCGATGCCGAGGATGTCCTGGCCGTCCACCCCGGCCTGTTGCAAGGCGCGGTGAGTGGCTTCGGTGAAGGCGTCCAGCCATTCCTGGGTGTGTTGCTCACGCCGGCCGTTGGCGCCGCTGAGCAGGGTGTGCGCGGCGGCGCCCAGGCCCAGTACCTTGCCGCTGGATGCATCGAGGACGATGGCCTTGGTGCCCTGGGTGCCGCAGTCGATGCCGAGGAACAGGTTTTGCTGGGTCATGATGGAGTGCTCAGCAGTTTTATTGTTGAGTTGTCAATGCGGTCAATGTGGGAGGGGGCTTGCCCCCGATAGCAGTGGGTCAGTGAAAGATTTATTAACTGACACACCCTCATCGGGGGCAAGCCCCCTCCCACAGTTTTAAGCCGGTTTCTTCAGTAACCGCTTCAGGGTTTCAGTGACGCCGTGATCGCGCAAACTTGCATAACACCGCTCGAACGCTGCCACAAACGCGGGCGAGTTGGGAATAGCCTTGCCGAAAATCTCTTCAACCCCCAGCAAGCGCTTGCTGATCAAGCTGTCATCGCTGACCAGTTGCTGGCAGAACTGCGCGCGCGGGTCAGGGATGGTGTAGCTCACGCCATTCTCATCGACACCCTTGAGATACAACGCCCACGCAGCGACCACCAGCGCAGCCCGTTCTGTCTCACGGTCGCCCGCAATCAGGCGATTGATCGTTGGCACCGTGAACTTTGGAAACTTCGAGGAGCCATCCGAACACACGCGCTCCAACTGGTCGGCAATCGCCTGGTTGGAAAACCGCTCGACCAGGGTCTGTTTGTACTCGGTCAGGTTGATGCCCGGCACCGGCGCCAGGTTCGGCGTGACGTCCAGGTCCATGTAGGCGCGCATGTAGGCGACAAACAGCGGGTCGTTCATGGTTTCGTGAACGAACCGGTAGCCCTTGAGAAACCCCAGGTACGTCAGGGCCAGGTGGCTGCCGTTGAGCAGGCCGATCTTCATTTCCTCGTAAGGCGTTACGTCATCGGTGAACTGCACGCCGACCTTTTCCCAGGCCGGGCGCCCGTTGACGAATTTATCTTCCAGCACCCATTGCACAAAGGGTTCGCACACCACCGGCCACGCATCGTCAACGCCGTGCTCATCATGCAATTGCAGGCGGTGGGCGGTGCTGGTCATCGGCGTGATGCGGTCGACCATGGCATTCGGGAAGCTCACATTGGCCTGGATCCAGTCATGCAGCTCGGCATTGTGCAGCGCGGCGAACGCCAGCAGCGCCTTGCGCGTCACAGCGCCGTTGTGCGGCAGGTTATCGCAGGACATCACCGTGAACGCCGGAGTGCCGGCGGCGCGGCGCCGGGTCAGGGCGGCGCAGAGAAAACCGAACACGGTCTTCGGTGCGTTCGGGTGCGCCAGGTCATGCTGGATCTGCGGCAGGTGGGCCATGAACTCGCCGTTGCTGTCGTCGATGCAGTAGCCGCCTTCGGTGATGGTCAGCGACACGATACGGATGGCCGGCTCGGCCAGTTTATCGATCAGCGCCTGGGCGCCGTCTTCGGCCAGCAGCATGTCGCTGATCGCGCCGATCACGCGCACTTCGGTGTCGTCGGTGTCGCCCAGTTCATACAGGGTGAACAGATAATCCTGGCCGGCGAGGTCGTCGCGGGCCTTGCGGTCTTCGGCCCGCAGGCCCACGCCGCAGATGCTCCAGTCCAGGCCTTCACCGGTGTTCATCAGAGCATCGGTGTAAAACGCCTGGTGCGCCCGATGGAAACCGCCGACGCCGATATGCGCGATGCCTTGCAATGTGCTGGCGATGGCATAGGTGGGCCGTTGTACTTCGGGTGCCAACTGGGTGAGGGTGTGTTTGTTCAGCTTCATGGCGTAATACTCGCGAAATCAGGCGGCGGCGCGCAGGGGGCGGGTGACGGCCACGCCATCGGTGTCGAACAGATGGCAGTGCGCCGGGTCCAGGTGCAGGTGCAGCGTCTCGCCGTACTGGCTGGCCATGTCGCCACGGATGCGCATGGTCAGCGGCTCGCCGTTGGCGGTGATGACGTGGCAGAAGGTGTCGCTGCCCAGGCGCTCGCCGACGTCGGCGGTGACGGTCAGGGTGGTCTGGCCCGGCGCGGCGATTTCCAGATGCTCGGGGCGAATGCCCAGGGTCACCGCGCTGCCCACGCTCAAGCTGGCGCCGCTGAGCGGCAGGCTGATCAGGGTGCCGGCGTCGAGCTGCACGTCACAGCCCTGGCCTTCGACACGGGTGACCTTGCCCTTGAGGAAACCCATCTTCGGCGTGCCGAGAAAACCCGCCACGAACAGATTGGCCGGCTGGTGGTACAGCTCCAGCGGCGAGCCGACCTGTTCGATGCGGCCGCTGTTGAGCACCACGACTTTGTCGGCCAGGGTCATGGCTTCGACCTGGTCGTGGGTCACGTAGATCATGGTCGCCTGCAGCTCTTTATGCAGGCGCGCCAGTTCCAGGCGCATCTGCACGCGCAGGGCGGCGTCGAGGTTGGACAGCGGTTCGTCGAACAGGAAAATCTTCGGGTTGCGCACAATCGCCCGGCCAATCGCCACGCGCTGGCGCTGGCCGCCGGAGAGCTGCTTGGGCTTGCGCTCCAGCAGCGGGCCCAGCTCCAGGATGCGCGCCGCTTCATTGACTTTGCTCTCGACGATTTTCTTGTCGACGCCGGCCAGGTCCAGGGCGAACGACATGTTCTTGCGCACACTCATGTGCGGGTACAGCGCGTAGGTCTGGAACACCATCGCCAGGTCGCGCTTGGCCGGGGTCACTTCGGTGATGTCGCGGCCATCCAGTTCGATGCTGCCCTCGGTCACTTCTTCCAGGCCGGCGATCAGCCGCAGCAACGTGGATTTGCCGCAGCCCGACGGGCCGACGAACACCACGAATTCCTTGTCGTTCACTTCCAGGTCGATGCCCTTGATGATGGAAAAACCTTCGAAGCCTTTTTGCAGATTCTTGATTTTCAGGTTGGCCATGATGGGCCCTCCGCTTGGAATTATTATTTGACGGCGCCAAAGGACAAACCGCGTACCAACTGCTTCTGGCTGATCCAGCCAAAGATCAGGATGGGCGCGCAGGCCAGGGTCGACACGGCGGACAATTTGGCCCAGAACAAGCCTTCGGGACTGGAGTAGGAGGCGATCAGCGCAGTCAGCGGCGCGGCGCTGGAGGACGTCAGGTTCAGCGACCAGAAGGCCTCGTTCCAGCACAGGATCAGCGACAGCAACACGGTCGACGCCAGGCCGCCCTTGGCGATCGGCAGCAGCACGCGGACCATTTCCTGCCACAGGGTGGCGCCGTCCAGGCGGGCGGCTTCGAGGATGTCCTTGGGGATGTCCTTGAAGTAGGTGTACACCATCCACACCACGATCGGCAGGTTGATCAGGGTGTAGATGATGATCAGCGCAATGCGCGTGTCGAGCAGGCCAAAGCTCTTGGCCAGCAGGTAGATCGGCATCAGCACGCCCACCGGTGGCAGCATCTTGGTGGACAGCATCCACAGCAGCGTGCCCTTGGTGCGCTGGGTTTCATAGAACGCCATGGAGTAGGCGGCCGGCACCGAGATCAGCAGGCACAAGGCGGTGGCGCTGAAGGAAATCAGCACCGAATTCCACGCGTAGGCAAAATAGTTGCTGCGCTCGTTGATGTGCAGGTAGTTCTCCAGCGTCGGCGTGAAGATGAACTGCGGCGGGGTGGCGAACGCGTCGATTTCGGTCTTGAAGCTGGTCAGCACCATCCAGAAGATCGGGAAGAAAATCAGGATCGCGATGGCCCAGGCCAGGGTGCCGAGCAACAGGCTTTGCAGGCGGCGGGATTGTTGAAGCGTCATGGCGCGGCCCTCAAGGCTTGTCAGTCAGGTTTTTGCCGATCATCCGCACCAGGATGATCGCCGCGATATTGGCGATGACCACGGCAATCAAGCCGCCGGCCGAGGCCATGCCCACGTCGAACTGCACCAGCGCCTGGTTGTAGATCAGGTAGGCGAGGTTGGTCGAGGCGTAGCCGGGGCCACCGTTGGTGGTGGTGAAGATTTCGGCGAACACCGAGAGCAGGAAAATGGTTTCGATCATCACCACCACGGCAATCGGACGGGCCAGGTGGGGCAGGGTCAGGTGCCAGAAGATCGCGATGGCGCCGGCACCGTCCAGGCGTGCGGCTTCCTTCTGTTCCTGGTCCAGAGACTGCATGGCGGTCATCAGCAACAGGATCGCGAAGGGCAGCCACTGCCACGACACAATGATGATGATCGACAGCAGTGGGTAGTGCGCCAGCCAGTCCACCGGCTCGGCGCCGAAGAACTTCCACACGGCGGCGAGAATCCCCGACACCGGGTGGAAAATCAGGTTCTTCCAGATCAACGCACCGACGGTGGGCATGATGAAGAACGGCGAAATCAGCATCACCCGCATGATGCCACGCCCGAGGAATTCACTGGCCTCCAGCAGCGCACTGATCAATACGCCGAACACCACGCTGATCAGCAACACACTGCCCACCAGCAACAGGGTATTGGTGGCGCCGGGCAGAAAGCCCGAGTCGGTGACGAAGTAGGTGAAGTTTTCCAGCCCCACGAACTGGTTTTCGCCGGGGTAGAGCAGGTTGTAGCGGATCAGCGAAAAGTACAGGGTCATGCCCAGCGGCACGATCATCCACAGCAGCAACAGGGCCACCGAGGGGCTGACGAGGAACCAGCCGGGGTTGGCCAGGCGGTTTTTGGGCGTTGTATTCATGGTGATCAGAACCAGATAGAGACAGGTGCGCAAAAGCCCTGTAGGGGCGAGCTTGCTCGCGAAAAAGGTACATCCGACACCGCGATGCGCTTGGAATACCTTCGCGAGCAAGCTCGCTCCTACAGGTTATGGGGGTTATTTGGGGTAACCGGCCCGCTTCATTTCACGCTCGGTGGTGGTCTGCGCGGCGGTCAACGCGGCATCCACGGTCTGCTGACCGGTCAACGCACCCGAGAAGAACTTGCCGACCTGCGTACCAATCGCCTGGAACTCGGGAATGGTCACCAACTGGATACCGATATACGGCACCGGCTTCTCGGTGGGCTTGGTCGGGTCCGCCACTTTCAGCGATTCCAGGGTCACCTTGGCGAACGGTGCGGCCTTCATGTACTCGTCGCTGTAGGTAGACTTGCGCGTGCCTGGCGGGACGTTGGCGACGCCGTCGGTCTTGGCGACCAATGCGCCATATTCCTTGGAGGTGGCCCAGCTGGTGAACACCTTGGCGGCGTCCTTGGCCTTGGAACTGGTGGGGATCGCCAGGCTCCAGGAGTACAGCCACGAAGTGCCCTTGTCGGTCTTCTCGTGCGGGGCGAAGGTAAAGCCGACGTGCTCGGCCACCTTGCTCTGGGTTTTGTCGGTGACAAACGAGCCGGCCACGCTGGCGTCCACCCAGATCGCGCACTTGCCGCTGTTGAACAGCGCCAGGTTCTCGTTGAAGCCGTTACTGGAGGCACCCGGCGGGCCGGATTTCTTCATGTTGTCGACGTAGAAATTCAGCGCGTCCTTCCACTCGGGGCCGTTGAATTCGGGCTGCCATTTCTCATCGAACCAGCGCGCGCCGAAGCCGTTGGCCAGGGTGGTGATCAGCGCCATGTTCTCGCCCCAACCGGCTTTGCCGCGCAGGCACAGGCCGTATTGCTCTTTGGATTTGTCGGTGAGTTTGGCCGCGAATTCGCCGATCTGGGTCCAGGTCGGGTGCTCGGGCATGCTCAGCCCGGCGTCCTTGAACAGGTCGGTGCGGTAATAGGTGATGGAGCTTTCAGCGTAGAACGGCAGGGCGTACAGCGAGCCCTTGACGGACAGGCCGTCACGTACTGAAGGGAATACGTCGTCAAGGTCGTAGGACGCCGGCAGGTCCTTCATGGGTTCCAACCAACCCTTGGCGCCCCACAGTGCGGCTTCGTACATGCCGATGGTCAACACATCGAACTGCCCGCCCTGGGTGGCGATGTCGGTGGTCAGGCGTTGGCGTAGCACGTTTTCTTCAAGCACCACCCAGTTCAGCTTGATCTGCGGATGCTCGGCCTCGAAGGTTTTCGAGAGCTTCTGCATGCGGATCATGTCGCTGTTGTTGACGGTGGCAATGGTCAGGGTTTGCGCGCCAAGGCTGACGGCGCTGAGGGTCATGCAAGAAAAGGCTATGAGAGCTTTTGCTGTGAACTTCATCGCGCACTCCATTTCCGCGCCCAGAGGGCTACAGAAGGACGGTTATTGTTGTTGTGTCTTCCCACAGGGAGTCAGGAAGAGTGTGCGTTGATTACAGCCCGCAAACGCCGCGATGACAAATCCTTGGGAGCACTGGGACTGATACTTTTTTGCACTGCACGGGTACAGCGGTAGCGCAGCGTCATGACGCGGTCACCTGTTAATTCTGACAGTAGACGCAGAAAAACAACGGGGAGTTAATGGCCAGGCATACACCCACCTGGAGATGTTCATGAACCTTTTCCGTGTAAACCTCAAAACCAATAAAGCGCTATTAGGCCTGATGATTGCGGGTTTTCTCAGTGCGTGCAGCACCGGATCGGCGTTGGATTCACGAGACCCGCCATGTACCAAAGCGGGCTATTTTAAAAGCACCAATGTGGTAGGTGGATTCCATCGGTGTGTCTATAACACCAGCATTCAACGGTGGATTCAATATCCCTATAACTGCCCGACCGGGTTGGAGTTCGATGAGTCCAAGCAAGCCTGTGTGAGACCCTGACGGGACTGCCTGTCCTGACACTTTCACGCCACACCAAGGCATTGAAAAGGGATCGGTACCCAGGTACCGATCCCTTTTTTACATCTACATCACGGTCGGATACGGCATCTGTGTGATACAGATATCATCGATGTCATACACCCCACCGGTGGTTGGGTTTCTGACCGAAACCGAGGCCTCGAACGGTTTACCGGGCAAATAACCGAGTGCCACATTGACGCTGAGCCAAGTATTGATCTGCGGCACGTTTTGCGTCCACTTCAAGGTGCC
The DNA here is from genome assembly GCF_900004715.1 of Pseudomonas sp. 24 E 13. NCBI lineage: Bacteria > Pseudomonadati > Pseudomonadota > Gammaproteobacteria > Pseudomonadales > Pseudomonadaceae > Pseudomonas > Pseudomonas sp. 24 E 13. The sequence continues at coordinate 7,043 of NZ_CVTO01000160.1, read as the reverse complement.
CAGGTGAATCTCGACAAAGGTCGGCGCCCCAATCGCGGCAAACTTGTTGATCCTGTAGCGGAAGCTGACGCGGTAGTAGCCCGCGGCGGCAGGCGTAAGCACTTTGTACAGACTGACGCCACTGCCGGTACCCGGTGTTGACTGCCAGAAATAGTTGCCATTCGATTCGCGGCGAATGCCCGCATCCGGCCATTCACTGAGCCAGTAGTTCATGTAATTGTCATTGAACGTCGTGCACTCCTTGATCATCACGCTTTGCAGCGTGTAACGGGTGGGTGGAAATTCAATCGCCTGCAATTCATCCCTTACACCATTGAGCGCCGCTTTGAATTGCAGGGTCAGTTGGCTGCGATTGCCAAGGTCTCGCAGGTAATTGCTCAATACGGTTTCCAGGTGATAACCCTGGCTGATCCAGGCCGCGTCGACCTCGGCCCTGTCGGAACCATTCATCAGGGTCAGGTTATGCGGCGTACCGTCGGCTCTGACACCGTACAAATACAGCCATACGGGCAGACCCGGGCGCATAAATGCAAAGGTCGTCACCCTGGCAGTGGCGTTGCCGGGCAGGGCATCCACATCGATCACGCCGTTGGCGGAGGCTTGGTCGATACGAATCACGGTTTTTTTCAGTTCGGCCAGCGGCAGGCTTTCAAGACTGACCGTGAGCGGTACCGAAGGCCGGGTTTCCCCGCCTCGTGTCACCGTATACCTGATCGTGAACTGCGTGGACGTGTTGCCGATATTCGCGGCGATCACTGATGCGGACACGTCGACGATGACGGTGCCATCGGTTTCGCCGTCCTTCGGCCCGATCACGGTTGAGCCGGCAGCGGTACTGCCCAGGACTTCCACGAAGAGGATGTCGCTGCTATACATCGGGCCGTAGGACACCTGCACATGCGCCCCGTACTGCGCATTCAAGGGGGCCAGGGTGACCCGTGTGCCGGAGCCGGTTGCCTCGATCAGGCTCGGCACCGGGAACTGCGTGGGCAAGGCCTGAATGGTATAGCGCCGCTCCTTGAACCACACCGCATTAGACAGTTCGGCGCTGCGGTCGAACGTTACCCCGAAGCGCATGCTCAGTGGGGAGCCGTCCTTGAGCTTGCGCAATTCAGCGACCGGCGCCGGTGGACGAATACCGTTCAATTCGCCGTCCTGTGTCACCAGGTCAGCGGTGTAAAAGCTGTGGTAGAAGGGATAGCCGTCAGCGTAGGTGCCGGACATCTCGAACCACATGCGCTGGAACCGATGACTGAAGTGCCAGTGGTCTTCAATCGCGCGTTCAGTGCCGTTCAATGTGGCGAGATTCAGCACGCCATCACGAGAATGGCCTTCTATGTAGGGTTCTGTCAGTGGCGGTGGCAACAATTCCAGGGCCAGTACTGGCGAAGGGGTCTCATGCTCGCCTCGCATGACGAAGTACTGCACCTCAATGAAGTGTCCCTGGGCCTGGATATTGGCGCCCACCACCTCCGGGTCGATATGAAAGTGCAGGACTTTCGAAGAGCTGCCGTATTGGGTCTCGCAATAAGTACCGATGCCCGCAATGCCGGTCCAGCAACAGCGAACCTGGTGGGAAGGCAGCATCTGCGGGTACTCGACGACAACAGTCGCGCCGTTTAACGCGGCCACTGCCGCCAACTGGTCGGGATAGCGCGTGGCCTGCGAGACCTCGGGACGCAGGAGGGTCAGCGCCTGGCCCACAGTAATGGTCCGGCGCTCCGAATAACGGCGTCGGCTGCCGTCCTTGGGTACCAAGGTGTAGCTCAGGCGGATCTCGTTATTGTCATTGGCAATGACGAACGCTTCGTCCACCAGGACCACCACCGGTTTGCCGGCCGTATCGGAAAAGAGCTCGACTTCCCCTCCAGTGGTTCCGCTGGCGTTGGCGCCCAGCCATGTCCAGAGGAACTTGTCCCCAGGGACCGTGCGTATGTAGGGCAGCGTCAGCTTGAGCTGACCTCCGATCACGCTGGCAGGGTCCAGGTTGTCGAACACGTCGACATACTGCAATAGCGGCGCAGGCAACTCAGCGACGACCGATCCGAATATGACTTCCAATACTTCGGACTTGCGCACCGTTTGTACGCCTGGGCCGAGGGTACGCATCGTGTGGTCGTTGACGAGGTAGTAGACCTTGACCGGTCCCACGCCAATGAAGGGCGCAAAATCCTCCTGCAGTACGATGCGAAAGCGGTCAGGTGGCGGTGGTGCACCTGCGTTCACGGTTTCTTCGTAGTCAATCAGTCCACCACCAGGTCGCGGTGCTTCCATGCGAAAGGTCACACTGTTGTTGGCTGCGTAAGGGCTGTAGACCGGGAAAATGGCTTTGATGAAAGGGTGTTCCGGGTCAATCAGGCCGCCCTCGTCTTGCTCGATTCGCATTGGGGGCATCATTTTTTTCGTGCCGAACACGCGAATACCCAAGCGTCGAGAAGCGCGCAGGAAGGCGCCACTGGCCGTCGTCAGGGTATATTCGATGCGCAATTGTCCATCGATCACGTCTTCGAGGTACTTGTTGTCCAATACGATGGAGGACGAGAGGCCGATACGCGCAGCAAATGCCGGCAGCGTCACGACGTTGGATGAGCCATCGGGGTAGAACTGGGTCAGTTTGACGTGGATCAACGCGCCTGCTGGGGTAGGTGTGGACGGACCACCAGGGAAGAGCGCGGGCAGCGTACGCGGAACGACCATTTCCGCGCTAAACACCTCGTCTCCCTGGGTGTCGAAATTCAGCTCGTCGACTGACTTACCGCCCACCACGAAGTGCGGCGGATCAAGCATGCCGGGTTCAAGGTCGGCCTCCAGCTTGATCACCTTCGACCACTGTGGGTCTTCCCCGGAATAGTTGAGTACGCGGTCAAACACCCGGAAGAGAATGGAAACTGCGCCGCTGCCCCCTGAAATAATGGTTTCTTCAGGGACATGCACGATGATGGGCTTAAGACCATCAACGTGTTGCTGATCGATTTTTTGAAAAACAGCGATACCGTTCCACCACACTTCAATGGTGTCGCCTACCGTGCAGAACGGATAAAAGTCACAGGTCAGGTCCACACCCGCCTGGGCACGCACGGGGTCCAACGTCGTGTCCTTGAGATCATCAGGCAGGTGTATCACCAGGTTCGAGTGGAACCATGGGTAGATGCTGCGTCCCCCTGGCCGCGTGGTTTTGGTGAACCACGTCTGAGGTAGGGATGTGCTGGGCGTGGCGCTGGCCACTCTGGTCACTTCACCGAAGCAGGGATAAATCGTGCCTTCGGGCACCAGCGATGCGGGAATGACCAACTGCACACGGTCCTTGTACACATCTTCCGGGTAGACCTCGCCTGCAGCCAAGGCGTAGCTGGTGCTGCCGGCGAAAAATTTATAGGTGTCACCGACATTGAAGTTAAACCATCTTTCAAACGTCACGATCAGCCACGGATCGATTTGTCGAATGCCCAACCCCACGTCAGCATCCAGATTCGGCTGCAGCGCGCCGTTGACATAAGGCGGGTCAAGGTCGACGGCGGAGGGCGATGCGGGCTCGTGGGGCGGGGATTGATACAGGGGAATGGGCAGGTTGGAGGACGTTATTTCTTTCATAGTGAGCGCTCCTTGTACAGTGATGAAACCGGGCAAGGAAATCACACACCCCTGGCAGCAGAGCGGATAGCTGTCAAAGTTGACAGAAGCGACGAGTGGTTGAATCAGCGCTCAGGCCTGATTTTGCTCGGTCAACCGTTGCACCGCCAGGCGCCGATAATGCGAAGGCGTCATGCCCTTGAGCTGCTGAAAGCGCCGATTGAAGTTGGAAATGTTATTGAAGCCCGACTCAAAGCACACATCCGTCACGGCCTTGTCGCCATCGGCCAGCAACTCGCAGGACTTGCTGATGCGCAGTCGGTTGACGAACTCAATGAACGTGCGCCCGGTGGCCTGTTTGAACACCCGGGAAAAATACGTCGGCTTCATCCCCAGGTACTCCGCCACTTCTTCCAGCGGCAACTCCCGGGCGTAGTGGGCAAAGATGTAGTCCACCGCGCGGTTGGTGCGGTCGATGCTGTGTTCGTCGGCTTGCTGTGGGGTGGTCACGCCGGACAGCAGTTGGTAGTCCTCACAGGCGCTCAACACTTCCAGCAGGATAAAAAAGTGCCCCAGGCGCGCCATGCCGTGGGCGTCCTCGATCTGCTGCATCAGGGTCATGGCCTGGGCGATAGTCTTTTTGCAGCGGAATTCGATGCCGTAATGGGCGCGCTCGAGCAACGGCGCCAGGCTCTTGAGTTCGGCGAAGATGTGGCTGCCGTGTTCGAACAGCTCATCGGTGAAGTTCACCAGCATGTCGCGCTTGGGCACTACCTCGTCTTCCTCCACCTGGCTGATCCAGTTGTGGGGCAGGTTGGGGCCGGTGAGAAACAGGCTTTCCGGGTAGAAGTTGCCGATGTAGTCACCGATAAACACCTTCCCCGAGCTGGCGACGATCAGGTGCAGTTCGTATTCCTTGTGGAAGTGCCAGCGCACCAGCGGGCAGGGGAAGCCGTGCTGGCGATAGATGATGGACAGACCGTTGTGGTCGTCCATCAGCTCGTAGGAAGGGTCGGTGATGCGCGTTGCTCGGGTCATGTTGCCGTCGCTTTATTGTGGTTGCTGCGTAGGATAATGCCCCGTCGCGCGCGACCTCGCCAGCGGTAGCCTTACAGGGTGCGGTTTTTTGCCTCGATCCACTGGGACATGTACTGGGTACTTTTATGCGCATGATGGCGCAGCATGCTGCCGGTGAAGTTGTCCCGGCGATGGGCGGCGAGGTGGCGGCGGCAGTGTTCCAGGCAGGCCACCAGCGCAGGCCCGTGGACCGATTGGTCGTAGCGCCGGGCAAGCAGTTGACGACCGTTTTCCTGGGCCTGGGTCCAGCGTTCGCGGTCCTGATAGAGGCTCACGGCGGCGGCAGCCAGGGCCGAGGCGCTGTGTTCGATGGCGCCCGGCCAGGGCTGATCATCGCCCATGGCCTCGGCGCCGATAGGGGTGGTGACATTGGGCGTGCCGCACAGCATCGCATCGATCAACTTGCCCTTGATGCCCGCGCCAAAGCGCAGCGGTGCCAGGCAAATACGCGCGGCGCTCATCACCTGCAGCGCGTCTTCGGCCCAGTTCATCACATGAAAACCCTGGGCCGGGTTGTGCAGGGCGGTTGCCTTGGGCGGTGTGTACGCGCCGTAGATATGCAACTGCGCGCCCGGCAATTGCTGGCGGATCAGCGGCCACAGGCTGTTCTTCATCCATAGCACCGCGTCCCAGTTGGGCGCATGGCGGAAGTTGCCGATGCTGAGAAAGTGCGCACGCTCTTCAAACGGCGCAAACGCGGCGCTGGGCGGTTGCAGCATCAGCGGGCACCAGTGGAGCAGGGCGGCCGGCACCTTGAACTGTTCGGTGAGCAGACGGATTTCCACGTCGGAGATCATCAGGCTGATGTCGCAGCGGTAAATGGCAGCAATTTCGCGTTTGGCCAGGTCGGTATCGGCCATGCGTTGGAACTCGTTCTCCAGCGCCGGCGCGAACAGGGCGCTGAGGTCGTCGCTGTCGGGGTTGGCCTTTACGTGCTCCTTGAAACGCTGGTGGCGGGCGTCGCGCAGGCTTTGCAGGTCAGAGGTCTCCAGCACGCGCAGGGCGTCGGGGCAGCACTTTTCGACGCGCCAGCCGAATTGCTCTTCCATCATGAAACGGTCGAACAGCACGATATCCGGGGCCAGTTCGCGGACAAAATCATCGAAGCTGCTGTTATTCAGTTCAATGGCGCATTCAGCGATGCCGAGTGCGGGCAAGTCGGCCTTGTGTTCGCCGATGGTCGCCGGGCTGCTGAAGGTAATGTCCCAACCCTGTGTAAGAAAACTCTCAAGGATTTGCATCATATGCCCGCCCGCAGCCGAGGAGCGCGGCTCCGGCCAGACGTAACCAATGACCAGGACTTTGGTGGCAGGCTGATTCATCAACAGCGGTTTCCTTGAGGGACAGGCGAAAAGCGCGCAATTAAACCACAACCCGGCGGCATGACAATTTGTGTCTGGCGGTAGGTAGCGTCGGCACTTTGTGGTTAACTTCGGCCTCTCGAATTCGTTTAACCAAAACCCAGCATAAGGATTCCGTTCATGGCTCAAGTCACCCTTAAAGGCAACCCGGTCCAGGTTGAAGGCGAATTGCCACAAGTCGGCACCCAGGCGCCCGAGTTCACCCTGACCGCCGGCGACCTGTCGGACGCGACCCTGGCGAGCTTCGCCGGCAAGCGCAAAGTGTTGAACATCTTCCCAAGCGTCGACACCCCGACCTGCGCCACCTCGGTTCGCAAGTTCAATGCCCAGGCCAACGACCTGAACAATACCGTGGTGTTGTGCATTTCCTCGGACCTGCCATTCGCCCAGGCGCGTTTCTGCGGCTCCGAAGGCCTGGACAACGTCAAGAGCCTGTCGGACTTCCGCAGCGCTGCATTCTCTCAGGATTATGGCGTGGATATCGTTGAAGGCCCGCTGCGCAGCCTCACTGCTCGCGCCGTTGTGGTGCTGGATGAGAACGACAACGTGCTGCACAGCGAACTGGTTGCCGAAATCGGCCAGGAGCCAAACTACGAAGCAGCCCTGGCTGTTTTGAAGTAACTGTTTCTGCGCATGACTGTCGTAAGGCAGTCACACGTATGATGCAAGCTTGCGGCCTGGCCTAGTCCAGGCCGTTTTTATTTGGGTGTCAGCAGCTTAGCGAAACAGCCCGCAGACCAGGACCCGAATTTTAAAAGTTGTAAGCCCAAGGTAAATAGCCGGTAAAGGCGCTTTTCTAAATGCGCTCCAGTGCTTATCTTTCAGCCTCCCAAAGAAGAAGCTCTCGCGCCCAATGGTTGATCACTCCATGCAATCCTCCCCCCGCAACCCCCGTCGCTGGCTGTTCGGCCTGCTTGTGCTGCTGGTTATCGCCGGCCTGTGCTGGAAATTCTGGCCCGGCGGCGCGACCCATAAAGACGCCCCGGCCGGGCACACCGGCAAGACCGGCATGGCGCGCCCAGGGTTCGGCGGCTC
>NZ_CVTO01000163.1:9512-12597 GCF_900004715.1 Pseudomonas sp. 24 E 13 | reverse complement strand
CTGGCGCATTTCGACGGGGTGGTGCTCAACGCTATCCGCGAAACCCAGACCGGCCTGGCGCAATACACCGCGATGCTGCAGCGCCGTGAAGCGCTGGCCGACGCTGAGCGGTCGGCGCGCGAGGCGGCGGACCAGACTCATCGCTTCTTCCAGGCCGGGCGCGAGTCGTTTCTCGCCGATCTGCAGGCGACCCGCACCTACACCGCCATGCGCGCGCAATTGGCGGCGGCCAACACCCAGGTTGCGATGAGCCAGATCGACCTGTTCCTGGCGCTGGGCGGCGGCTGGGAAAGCGGACGAACGCAAGGGATAAAACCCGGCAAACCGTGAGGTGATAGCTATGCTTTGTCAGGTGAGGCGTCGTGAAGCCTCACCTGACACTGCTCGCGTTTGCTCATGGGGATTCCAATAATGAAAAACCCTTATGCTCCCGCTTTCTGGTGCGTGCTCTTCGCACTGGTGCTGTTATCGGCCGCGTATTTCTACGGGGTCATGCTCGCCCACCAACTCGACAAGGCCATGGTCTTTCTCGACAGCGCCTGCCTGGTGATCGGCACCTTGTCCATCGGCGTGGTGGCCTGGGCCTCCTATCAAAACCAACGCGTGAAGCGAAAGTTGCTGGAACAAGGCAAGACCCGCGTCGCAATCTGGGACACCAAGGTGGCCCTGCGCCGTGTCGAAACCGTGTTTGACCGCTATTTCTGGGGCAGCTACTGGCAACCCGGTCGCACGTTCCAGGAAGTCATGGGCGACCTCACCGGCACGCCCCTGGAAAAAAGCCTCGAAGTGCTGAAGACGCAATGCGTCGTGTTGGATCGACAGGTCGCTGACGGCAGGCATTGGCTGAATAACGCGCGGGAATTGTCCGATGTCGCCACGCAGATGGCCCGCGAGCGCTATCAGCTGGATTTCTGCGACCCCAAGACCGACACCCCCGGCAACGCGGTGATACACCGTGAGTTCGAGGTGTTGGTCTACACCTGGACGGCGCGCCTGAAGAGTTTTGATCACCAGTTGGATGAAATAGAGCTGGAGTACTCCTGAACTCCTGATGAACTGATCCCTCTGAAAGGCTGGGCCGTTTGCGCCCGCCAGTGCTAATCTTCCCCAGCCTTTCGGCCACACGGGCCACTACTGTAGGAGCGGGCTTGCTCGCGAAAAACCTCAACGATAACGCGTGCATTCTGAATAAACGCGGTGCCTATGAGTTCTTCGCGAGCAAGCTCGCTCCTACAAGGACCCCTCCGGGGTTCAAGGAAGACAGCCCACTTCTCACAGGATTTGATCAGGTCACTTCATGAATAAGCCAGCAGTCGTTCTTTTGGGTTTTGTTGTCGCCGTTGGCGTCGTCAGTGCAGGCGGCGCCTGGTACACCGGTAAACAACTGGAGCCGGTCCTGCAAACCGCGATCCAGAACGCCAACAAGGAACTGCAGACCTCCATGGCCGGCGTGGACGGTAGCGTGTCCCTGGAGCTGGTCTCCCTGGACCGTGGTGTGTTCAGCAGCACCGCCCATTACCGCCTCAAAGGCCAGGGCCGTGTGTTCGGCGAGCAAAACCCCAACCCCGAGCTGCTGTTCGTCGACCATATCGAACACGGCCCGCTGCCGTTCTCGCGCCTGGTTACCCTGAAATGGCTGCCGGTGATGGCCACCAGTCACTACGAACTGGAAAAGAACGCCACCACCGAACAATGGTTCGCCGCCGCCAAAGACGTGTCGCCGCTCAAAGGCGTGGCCAATATCGGTTACAGCCGTTCGGTCAACGGCAACGTCGAACTGCTGCCCCTGGAATTCAAGGACGACAAGTCCTCGGTGAGCTTCTCCGGCGCCAACCTGGAATTCGACAGCAGCGCCGAAGGCCAGAAGGTCAAGGCCGACGGCTACATGAACAGCCTCAAGGTCGCGGCCGTCGATGCCAATGGCGACGCGTTCGCAGCTGAACTGGCCGGCCTGACCGTTGCCAGCAACCTGGCCAAATCCACGTTCGGTTTCTACACCGGCCAGAACACCATCGAACTGACCGACACCAAGGTCACCTTCGGCCCGCAGAAGTCTGTGCTGACCCTCAAGGGTTTCGAGCAGAAAGACTCCAGCGAGACCAAGGACAACAACCTGGCCGGCCGCGTCGACTACAAGATCGACGAGATTGGTTACCAGGGTAAGCCTGTGGGCTCGGCCGCCATGGCCGTCAGCATGAAAAACGTCGACATCCCGGCAATGCTGGTGCTGACCAAGCTCTACCAGGACAAGATGCAGCCGGTGCAAGCAGCCGCCGCTGCCGGTCAACCCGCGCCCGAGCTGCAACTGACCGAAGCCGAACAGACCCTGGCCGAAGCCAACGTCAACCAGGTGCTGGCCGCCAAGCCGCAAGTGGCCGTGGAAAACCTGTCGCTGAAAACCACCCATGGCGAGAGCAAGTTCAACCTTGTCCTGGACCTGGCCAAGCCGGCTTCCATGGAACTGCCACCGGTTGAGCTGGGCAAGCAGATGATTGCGCTGCTGGACGCCAACCTCACCCTGTCCAAACCGATGATCAGCGACGTGGCCGCGCTGCAAGCCCAGCTCGGCGGCGTGACTGACCCTAAAGCCATCGAACAGCAATCGCAAATGGCGGCCGAGATGGTCAGCGGCGTGGCCGTGGGCACTCAACTGGCAACCCTGGTGGGCACCGACGTGGTATCCAAGCTGCATTACGCCAACAACGAAGTGACCTTCAACGGCCAGAAGATGACCGTCGAACAGTTCATCAGCTTCGTAATGTCCAAAGCCGGTGCCATGGGCGGCGCGCAATAACCCTGAAATGCAGTTAACAATGTGGGAGGGGGCTTGCCCCCGATGGCGGTGTATCAGTCAGCTTATCTGTGGCTGACCCACTGCTATCGGGGGCAATCCCCCTCCCACATTTTGTTTTGTGCCTGGCAAAAGTCCCTGTCAGCCGGTCAGCGGTGTGGCCGACGAGCAGTTCATCAGCTTCGTAATGTCCAAAGCCGGTGCAATGGGCGGCGCGCAATAATCCTGAAATGCAGTTAACAATGTGGGAGGGGGCTTGCCCCCGATGGCGGTGTATCAGTCAGCTTATCTGTG
>NZ_CVTO01000163.1:0-9462 GCF_900004715.1 Pseudomonas sp. 24 E 13 | reverse complement strand
AGGGGGCTTGCCCCCGATGGCGGTGTATCAGTCAGCTTATCTGTGGCTGACCCACTGCTATCGGGGGCAAGCCCCCTCCCACAGTTTGTTTTGTGTCTGGCAAAAGTCCCCGTCAGCCGGTCAGCGGTGTGGCCGACGAGCAGTTCATCAGCTTCGTGATGTCCAAAGCCGGTGCAATGGGCGGCGCGCAATAATTCTGAAATGCAGTTAACAATGTGGGAGGGGGCTTGCCCCCGATGGCGGTGTATCAGTCAGCTTATCTGTGGCTGACCCACCGCTATCGGGGGCCAGCCCCCTCCCACAGTTGTTTTGTGCCTGGCAAAGAATCTGTGTCAGCCAATTCTGAACAATTGTTCTGAATTGCCCTTGGCCCTGCCTGGCTAAGAGATAGTTGCCCCAGGAAAGCTAGGTCGGGTCCCGAGACGCCGACACCCTGATGCACATCGCTCAGGATCACCCATCGTTGCGGCTTTCCTTGTAAGGAAGCCGACGACATGTTGCCAATCCCTCCACTCAGCGCTTCAGGCCGGTTGCGGCTGCTCATCGCAGCAGGCCTGTGCAGCCAATTGCTGATGCCTGCCTATGCCGTGGCCGACCCTGCCTATGACGCCCTGATCATCCAGGCGCGCAACGGTCACTTCACGCCGGCACTGACCCAACTGCGTCAACTGTCCGCCGAGCGCCAGACGCCAGGCCAGGTCAGCGATCACCTGGTGATTGCCGGTTGGGCCGGGCAGGACGCGGAAGTGGTGAAGGTGTATGAGGCACAGGGCAAGCATCGCAACCTGACCACCCAGGCACTGGCCACGGTGGCGCGCACCTATCGCAATCAAAAGCAGTGGGCCCAGGCCGAGGCGGTCTATCGCCAGGCGCTGCTGCGCGAACCGAATAATATCGACCTGCAACTGGGCCTGGCGCTCACCCAGGCCGATGGCGGCAAGGCCAATGAGGCGGTGCAACGCTTGCGCGCGCTGGTGGCGGCGCAACCGAATGACCCCAACCGCCGCATGGCCCTGGGCTATGCGCTGACCCGCGCCGGCCTGAACTACGACGCACTGTTCGAGTTCGACCAGGCCTTTATCCGTGCCGGCGACAAGCCCGACGTGGCGCGTGAATACATCGTCGCGCTGCAAAAGGCCCGCCTGCCGGAAGCTGCCCTGCGCCTGTCGGCCAGGCGTCCGGGCCTGGTGGACGCGGTGACCCAGCGCCGCCTGGAAGGCGACCTGGCCGCCGAGCGCGTGCGCATCGCCGAGTTCGCCACGCGTACCGAAAAAGAACGCTACGTGGTCGCCGACCGCGCGCTCAATGACTACGACCGACTGATCGCACGCTGGACCCCGGACGCCGGCGCCCATGACGACGTGGTGCGCTGGCGCATCGACCGCCTGGGCGCACTGAAGGCCAGGGCACGTACCGCCGAGGTGATCCGCGAGTACCAGACCTTCAACGCTGAAGGCGTGCAATTGCCCACTTACGCGTTGCGTTGGGTGGCCGCCTCGTACCTCGACCAGCGCCAGCCGGAAAAAGCCGAACCCTTGTATCGCCAGGTGTTGAGTGCGCCGGATGCCGACGCCAGTTACCGCGTCGACGACAGCACCGCGTTGTTCTACGCCCTGCTGGAAAGTGACAAGGTCGAGGACGCCCGCCAGGTCGCCGACACCCTGGCCAAAGAACAGAAGCCTCGCGTCGAACTCAAGGGCTTGCCGATTGGCAACCCCAACGACAACTGGATGGACGCGCAGCAACTCTCCGCCCAGGCCGGCACCTTCGGCGGCGACCTGCCGGGCAGCGAAGCCAACCTGGAAGCGCTGGTGGCCAAGGCGCCAGGCAATATCGGCCTGCGCATCGCCCAGGCCGACATGTACCGCGCCCGTGACTGGCCGCGCCGCGCCGAAGGCACCCTCAAGGAAACCGAAGCCCAGGCGCCCCGCGACATCGGCCTGGAAGTGTCCCAGGCCTACACCGCCATGGACCTGCAGGAGTGGCGCCAGATGGACGCCCTCACCGACGACGTGGTCGCGCGCAACCCGGACAACCGCCAGGTGCAACGCCTCAGTCGTCTGCGCGATGTGCATGACATGGCCGAATTGCGCGTCGAGGCCTACACCGGCAAGAGCTACGGCGGCGGCAACAACAACGACGCAGGCGCCGTGGCCGGCAGCCGCGACTGGGGAATTGAAAGCGTGATCTACACGCCGCCCATCGACGAAGACTGGCGCCTGTTCGCCGGTGCCGGCTACGCCACCGCCGACTTCAGCGAAGGCACCGGCCAGCACCGTTGGCAGCGCGTGGGCGTGGAGCGTCGCACCCGCGACATGACGATCGAAGCCGAGGTGTCCAATCACTCCTACGGCGACGGCGCCAAACAAGGCGCGGCAGTGTCGATTGCCCGCGACATCAACGACCACTGGCAGTACGGCGGCAGCGTCGGCTACCTGCTCACCACCACGCCGCTGCGCGCCTTGAACGACGGCGTCACGGCCAATGGCGGCAGTGGTTTTATCCGCTGGCGCGCCAATGAAAGCCGCGAGTGGAAACTGACCCTCAGCCCGTCGCACTTCAGTGACGGCAACGACCGCGTCGAAGCGCTGCTCAGCGGCCGCGAGGGCCTTTACAGCTCGCCCCATGTGCAAGTCGACCTGGGCTTGGAAGTCGGCGCGAGCCGCAACAGCAAGCAAGACACCGCGTACTTCAACCCGAAGTCGGACTTCACGGTGTTGCCCGTGATCAACGTCAACCACGTGCTCTATCACCGCTACGAGACCCAGTGGAGCCAGCAGTTCCAGATCGGCGCGGGCACCTACAGCCAGCGCGACTATTCCACCGGCGGCATCGGCGTTATCGGTTACGGCCAGCGCTTTCGCTGGAACGACGTACTGGAAATGGGCGCCAACCTCAGCCTGATCAGCCGACCTTATGACGGCGACCGCGAACGCGATCTGCGTCTGCTCGTCGACCTCACTTACCGTTTCTAGAAGAGCCTGACCATGACCGTCCTCAGCCGTTGCTTGTTGGTCCTGGGTCTAATGCTGGCCGCCGCGTGCGCCCAGCAACCCGCGCCCTATACCCCACCCGCGCAGCGGCCAACCGCGCTCAACGAAGCGCCGTGGCCGAAAAACCATTTCCTGGGCATTGCCTACCATGACGTCAATGATCGCGACCCGGATCAGGCGGTGGTGGCGGTGCGTACCGAACGCTTGATCGAGCAACTGGCCTGGCTGCGCGAGAACGGCTACCAGGCGGTCAGCGTCGACCAGATCCTGGCTGCGCGCAACGGCGGCCCGGCCCTGCCGCCCAAAGCCATCATGCTCAGCTTCGATGACGGCTATTCCAGCTTCTACACCCGCGTGATGCCGATTCTGCGCGCCTACCACTGGCCTGCGTTGCTGGCGCCGGTGGGCTACTGGATCGACACGCCGCTGAACAAACCGGTGGACTTCGCCGGGTCACCGCGCCCGCGTGGAGAATTCCTCACCTGGCAGCAGATTCGTGAAGTGTCCCAGTCGGGCCTGGTGGAAATCGCCGCGCATACCGACGCCAGCCACACCGGGATTCTGGCGAACCCCCAGGGCAACCTCGAGCCGGCGGCGACCTCGCTGCGCTACGACCCGGCGACCAAACGCTATGAAACCGACGCGCAATTCCAGGCGCGGATGCGTGCGGACGTCGCGGCCATCACGCAAAAAATCCGCACAGTGACCGGCAAGGCGCCTCGGGTATGGGTATGGCCATACGGCGCGGCCAAAGGCACCTCCCTGGCCGTCGTCAGCGAGCAGGGCTATCAGATGGCCCTGACCCTGGAAGACGGCCTCGACAGCGCCAGTGATCTGATGAACAGCCCGCGCTTCCTGGTGGCGTCCGACCCGGACGGCGAGCATTTCGCCAACAGCATCGTCGCCGCACAGACCCCGGCACCGATGCGCGTATTGCATGTGGACCTGGACAACGTCTACGACCCGGACCCGGCCCAGCAGGCGCGCAACCTCGACGTACTGGTGCAGCGCGTGGTGGACATGGGCGCCGGCACCGTATTCCTGCAAGCCTTCGCCGACCCCAAGGGTGACGGCCTGGTGCACTCGCTCTACTTCCCCAACCGTCACTTGCCGGTGCGCGCCGACCTGTTCAACCGCGTCGCCTGGCAACTGCACACCCGTGCCCACGCCGCCGTGTATGCCTGGATGCCCGTGCTCAGTTTCGCCCTAGACCCCAAGCTGCCACGCGTGACCCGTTGGGACCCGCAAACCGCCAGGCTGGGGCCTGACCCTGACCAGTACAAACGCCTGTCGCCGTTCGACCCGCAGGTGCGCAAAATCATCGGCGAGATCTACGAGGACCTGGCCCGCAACAGCGCCATCGACGGTGTGCTGTACCACGACGACGCCGTGCTCTCGGACTTCGAAGACGCCAGCCCCGCCGCGCTCAAGGCGTACGCGGCCAATGGTCTGCCGGACACTGTCGCCGCCTTGCGCGCCGATCCCGCCACGCTGCAACGCTGGACCCGCTTCAAGAGCCGCTACCTGATCGACTTCACCCAGGAGCTGACCACCAAGGTCCGCGCCATCGCCGGGCCGCAGGTGCAGACCGCGCGCAATATCTTCGCCGAACCGATGCTCAACCCGGACAGCGAGGCCTGGTTCGCGCAGAACCTCGATGACTTCCTGCAGGCCTACGACTGGACCGCGCCGATGGCCATGCCGTTGATGGAAGGCCAGGAAGTGAAGACCTCCAATGCCTGGCTGGAAAAACTGGTGGCGACAGTCAAGGCCCGCCCGGGCGCCATGGAAAAAACCGTTTTCGAGCTGCAAGCCAAAGATTGGCGCACCAAAGCCGCACCGGATATCAGCGCTGAGCAACTGGCGCAATGGATGGGCGTGCTCAAACGCCAGGGGGTCAAGAGCTTTGGCTATTACCCGGACAACTTCCTGGAAAACTCCCCGGACCTGAAGACTGTACGTCCGGCCCTTTCCAACCAGTGGAACCCTTGATCATGTTCGACAGAATCCTGGCTATATTCGTGCTGGCACTGGTATTGGGTGTGCCCCTGGGCCTGATCTTCCTGGTCACCGGGCAGTTCCTGATGGACTTCGTGTTTTTCTACCCGCTGTTCATGTCCGCGCTGTGGATCGCCGGCGGCCTGTACTTCTGGCTGCACTGGGAACGCCACTGGCCGTGGGAGGAAGACACGCCGGCGCCGACCCTGGCCGGCAACCCGCTGATCTCGATCATCGTCCCTTGCTACAACGAAGGCGATAACGTCGCCGACACCATGGCGGCCGCCCTGGCCCAGGTGTACACGAACATCGAAGTGATCGCGGTCAACGACGGCTCCAGCGACAACACCGCCGCAGTACTCGACGCGCTGGCGCTGCAACACCCACGCCTGCGCGTGCTGCACCTGGCGCAGAACCAGGGCAAGGCCGTGGCCCTGCGCATGGGCGCGGTGGCGGCGCGCAGCGAATACCTGGTGTGCATCGACGGCGATGCGTTGCTCGACAAAAACGCGGCGGCCTACATGGTCGCGCCGATGCTCGACAACCCGCGCCTCGGCGCCGTCACCGGCAACCCGCGTGTGCGCACACGGTCGACCCTGATCGGGCGGGTACAAGTGGGCGAGTTCTCTTCGATCATCGGCCTGATCAAGCGCACCCAGCGCGTATTCGGGCGGATCTTCACGGTGTCGGGTGTGGTGGTGGCGTTCCGTAAGAAGGCGCTGGACCGCATCGATTACTGGAGCACCGACATGATCACCGAGGACATCGATGTCAGCTGGAAGCTGCAACTCGATCACTGGGCGATCTTCTACGAACCGCGTGCGCTGTGCTGGATTCTCATGCCCGAAACCGTTGGCGGCCTGTGGAAGCAGCGCCTGCGCTGGGCCCAGGGCGGCGCTGAGGTGCTGTTCAAGAATATCCGTGGCATCTGGCAATGGCGCCATCGCTACCTGTGGCCGCTGCTGTTCGAATACTGCCTGTCCACCGGCTGGGCGTTCACCTTCCTGCTCTCGGTGGTGTTCTGGGGCCTGGGCAAATTCATGGTGTTGCCGCAGGCGATTACCGTCGACTCCTTGGTGCCGCCGGCGTTTACCGGGTTGGTGCTGGCGATGGTGTGCCTGCTGCAGTTCGCGGTGAGCATCCTGATTGACCGGCGCTACGAAAAAGACCTGTGGAAAACCCTGTTCTGGACCGTGTGGTACCCGATGGTGTTCTGGCTGGTGAGCCTGTTCACCACCCTGGTCAGCTTTCCCAAGGTGTTGTTCAACCAGCACCAGAAACGCGCCCGCTGGGTCAGCCCGGACCGTGGTATCAAACCTGCCCAAGAGGAGGCGTGACGATGAAACTGGTCAGAACCCGCCAGAACCTGGCGATGTGGATTATCGATGTGTTGCTTACCCTGCTGGCCTGGGCCGGCCTGGTCTGGCTGCTGGCCCGGGGCATGAACGCCATGCTCGAAACCCACGGCGGCCCGCGCCTGGAAGCGCCGATCTTCGCTGCGCTCAACACCTTGCAAATCTACCTGTGGATCGCCCTGTTCAACGCCGTGATCCTGATTGCCTGGGCGCGCTACCAGCAACGCAAAGGCCGCAAATTCGCCCAGCGTCGCGCCGAGGCGAATGCCCTCAGCGACCAGCACTTGAGTGAAAGCTTCAACCTGGGCGAGGGCGACCTGGAACAACTGCGCCGCCCCGGCGTGCTGGTGATTCACAACGATGAAGAGGGTGGCGTGGGGGAAATCAAATCCCACGTCTCTCGCGATGTCGAACGCCCCGGCCTGGCCCTGGTGCCCGGCTCGGAAAAAGACAAGGGCCTTGGCTGATATCTTCAGCCCTGCACTACCCAATGTGGATGTGGTTTGATCGTTCCCACGCTCCGCGTGGGAATGCCGCCTGGGACGCTCCGCGTCCCTACGACAGCTCAATACGTACAGGTGACGCAGAGCGTCACGGGCTGCATTCCCACGCACAGCGTGGGAACGATCATCTCCAGCGCTGTGAGTGCGCACGGGTTCAAAAAATCTGATTGGATTTCCGATAAATGGGACTCAAATCACAAAACCGCCGCGAACTTTCCTCCGATCCCCGGCACTAACCCTAACTCGACGAAACCTGATGGCTAAATAATGGCGATCACTGTGTGTCAGTCGAATAGCCCTCGAAACAGTTGCCGCCGGTCGGATTGAACGTCTCAGTAATCAGGCCGGTCACTGTTCGATAATTATTTTTTGTTACTAATCATTAGGTTAATCGGAAACACGCTCGAACACCCGACAGCCTCCGTATCTAGGACGGCCGGACGTTCGATGTTAGCTTCCCGGCCCTTGATTTTCGACGGATCGAACATGCCAATGCCACGGACTCGGTTTCTACTATGCACCTTCCTGCTCACTTGCCTGAGCCTGAACACTGCATTCGCCGCCCCCACCCCCGGGGACCAGGACCTGATCCGCGATCGGCAGAACCGCCTGCTCGAAGAGCAACAGCGGCGCCTTGAAGAACTCAAGGACCTGCCCGGCAAAGCGGACAAGCCTCAGGCCCCCGCAACGCCCGCCGACACCCGTTGCTTCCCGATCAAAGACATCGAACTCAAAGGCGCCGACAGCCTGCCGGCCTCCGAGCGCGAGCGCCTGCTCAAGCCCTACGTCGGCCAATGCCTGGGCGTGTCCCAGCTCAACGACCTGCTCAAGGCCATCACCGACTACTACCTCGGCAAAGGCCGCGTCACCAGCCGCGCCTACCTGCCGCAGCAGGACCTCTCCACCGGCCACCTGCAAGTGCTGGTGGTGGAAGGCAAGCTCGAAGCCTTGCGCAGCGCCGAAGGCAGCACCGTGACCGAACGCGAATTGGCCATGGCGTTTCCCGGCAAGGTCGGCGAAGCGCTGAACCTGCGCGAGATCGAGCAACTGGTGGACCAGCTCAACCGCCTGCCGTCCAAACAGGCGCAAATGGAACTGACCCCCGGCAAGCAAGTCGGCGGCAGCGACGTGGTGGTCAAGAACACCGCGCAAAAGCCCTGGCGCGCCAGCCTGTCGCGCAATAACGACGGCCAGAAAAGCACCGGCGAACAGCAATGGGGCGCCGGCCTTGAATGGGACAGCCCGCTGGGCCTGGGCGACCAGTTGATTCTGCGCGGCGGCCATGACGCCATCAGCGACCACCAGAAAACCTCGAAAAACACCATGCTCTATTACAACGTGCCGTGGGGCTGGTGGAACTTCAGCTACACCTACAGCGAGAGCGACTACCGCACCTTCGGCGTGACCGACGACTTCAAATACAAGCAGGACGGCGACAACCAGAACCACCAACTGCGCGCCGAGCGAGTGATCCACCGCGACGACGTGAGCAAGACCTCGGTCAACGTCGGCCTGGCGCACCTGCGCACCAACAACTACATCCTCGACGTGCGCACCGCGCCCAGCAGCAACCGCCTCAGCGAACTGCAATTGGGCGTCAACCACGGTCGGCGTATCGGCACGGCCTTCGTCAACCTGGACCTGGGCATGCAAAACGGCATCGGCCTGCTCGACGCCCAGTCCCAGGAAGAGCGCGACGCCTTCGGTCGCCGCCAGCCGAACTCGCGCTACCGCAAATACACCGCCACCGTCAGCTACCTGCAACCGTTCAGCCTGTGGGGCGAGTCGTTCAGCTTCAGCAGCCTGGCCACCGGCCAACGCAGTGAAGACCCGCTGTTCTCGCCCCAGCGCATGAGCCTCGGCGGCTCGGCTTCGGTGCGCGGTTTCAAGGACCAGTTGCTGACCGGCGACAGCGGCGGCTACTGGCGCAATGAAGTGCGCTGGGCGCGCCCGGTGACCCTCGACTGGATGCGCCCGGCCTTCTTCGAATACGGCGCCAGCGTCGGCTACGACCAGGGCGTGATCCGCAACGACCGCTACAACGACAACGTTCATGGCCGCGTGTCCAGCAACTCCCTGGAGCTGTTCGCCCGTGGCAAGAACGTCAGCACCAGCGTGACCTTTGCCCACTCGCTGGAAAGACCCGGAGTCGTCACCGAGCGCGAAGCGCCGATCTACTTCCGCCTGGATTTGTTCCTGTAATTCAACGTTGCGCCGCAGCGAGAAACTGAAAATGGACGTTCGACAATTTGCCTTCCTGGCCCGCCAACCTTCCGCCGCCCTGAAGCCGCGAAACGCGTTCTTCGGCCTGCCCAAACGCGGGCTGGCGCTGATCCTCGCCAACGCGCTGTTCTGGCAGCCGCTGCTGGCCCAGGCCGAGGGCATCGTGGTCAGTGCGCCAGGTACCACGGTGGGCGCGGCGGGCAATGGCGTGCCGGTGGTGAACATCGCCACACCGAACGGCGCAGGCTTGTCCCATAACCAGTTCCAGCAGTACAACGTCGGCCCCAACGGCGTGATTCTCAACAACGCCAACGGCGCGCTGCAAAACACCCAACTGGGCGGGATCATTGTCGGCAACCCCAACCTCAAGGGCGGCGCGGCCAGCGTCAT